>NZ_JAKRGG010000014.1:0-123521 GCF_022347645.1 Vibrio sp. MMH1-50 | reverse complement strand
GCCCTTTTCGCCGCTTTTCCAACCTATTACCCCGTCACTTTCACTCTTAGGCTACAACCACGTACATTCAGCCTGAGAGATCCGTTGCGGAAATAACGCTTTCTATACGGCTCTAAGCCATCTTTCAGGCACGCTACCGCCTTCTTTCATGCAAAAGAAAGTATGCATGCTAGCACTTATCTGCATGAAACAAATAGAAAATCAGTATGAATCTGTGTGCTCAACCACGCAATTAGACGGCGCAGGCGTGCCTAATTCGTTTACACACGCTAATTTAATAAGACTGTATAAATAACCAGTTAAAATTAAACAATGAAAAGTCAGTTTTTACTCAGCGTGAAAGAGCATATGATCTCACGTCACTATGCCAAGAAGACCATAGAAGCCTACCTATTTTGGATAAAGCGATACATACATTTCCACCAGCTAGCCCACCCTTCGAAACTTTCTGAAGATGATGTTGAAGGCTTTCTTAGCCACCTCGCGATTGAAGAAAAAGTGGCAGTAAAAACGCAGGCTCTCGCATTAAATGCTATCTCTTTTTTATACCGTGAATACTTTCAAATGCCACTTTCATTAAACATGCGATTTCAAAAGTCAGTGGCTGAAATGAAATTGCCAGTGGTGTTAACAAGGAATGAAGTACGCCGCTTTGTTCAACATATTGATCCACGATATAAACTCCATATTCAATTGTTATATGGTTCAGGGCTTCGAGTCATGGAATGTCTCCGATTGCGGATTCAAGATATCGATTACGATTATGGAGCAATCAGAGTTTGGCAAGGAAAGGGGGGCAAGAACCGGACAGTGACACTGGCAAAAGAGTTACATGAACCATTAAAAGCACAAGTAAACTTAGCAAGAGATTATTACCAAAAAGATCGTCATGTGGCAGGTTATGCGGGTGTAAATATAGCCGACGGCTTAAGTCGAAAATATCCTGGAGCCGAGCTGGATTTTAATTGGCACTTCCTCTTCCCTTCCACCAAGTTAAATGTCGACAACGAAACAGGAGAGTTTAGGCGTCACCATATCAATGAAAGCGCGATACAAAGAGCAGTGAAGCGAGCCGCAAAAGATGCAAGCATAGAAAAGTCAGTCACTTGCCACACGCTCAGACACAGCTTTGCGACGCACTTACTCGAGTCCGGTGCAGATATACGCACGGTTCAGGAACAGCTTGGGCATTCCGATGTAAAAACCACACAAATATACACGCATGTAATCGAGCGAGGTGCTGGCGGCGTATTGAGCCCTTTATCGAGCCTATAAAAAACAAAAGCCACCGAGTAAAACATCGGTGGCTTTAGCCATTTATGCGCGAAAGTCGTGCTAGTGGCGCTCTCCTAGCTTGACGTTTCCTTTGGAGTCAAACCACAGAGCTTGAGCGCGGCGACGACCAATCAAAATCGGACCATCGTCGTAGAACAAGAAATTCTTCCAGTGTTTTTTAAACGTTGACCACTTCGTCTCAATCACGTTGTATTTCTCATAGCAAAAGTACACGGTTACATCATCTTGCCAGTCAATAAACGTCGCCACTTCTTCTGGAAGTTCAGGTTCATCAGCTTCCCAAGCAGCCATCCAATCGACTTCTTGTGACCAGTTAGACTCTTTCATTGGCCAGTCTGATGAGCTCAAACGATCTGCATCAGGGCTTTGCGCACTGATGTTCTCTTTCCAGAACTGCGCGGCGCGAGCTTGACTCATTGGTTTGATAAACTCTAGGTCTTCTTCCGGCACTGGCATTGACTGGTGAGTAAAAATCCATTTTCTTTGGTATTCATCCAAAGGCAAATAAGACATTCAGTCTCCTTTCTTACGACTTCAACCAACCGTTCTCGGTGGCATCTTCAATCAGTTCTTTAGCCTTGTCCCATAATGTGACAGAGCCAAATTCAATTCTTTTATTGATGGTTAACGCTTGCTCTCGCGTCACCCCATTTTCTTTCCAACTTTGACCATCATTGTGGTAGTTGAGCAACATTGGAATAAGGCGGTCTAACGCCTTAGCGTATTTAGCATCATTACTTTGCGCGGCTTCAAATTCATGCCACAGAGCGAGCAGTTCTTCACCTTGATCGCTTGGTAACATACCAAACAAACGCTGAGCCGCTCTGAACTCTTTCTCTTCTTGCTCTTTAGACGCTGCAACATCATAAACAAAGGTATCGCCCGCGTCGATCTCTACCACATCATGAATAAGCAGCATTTTCATCACACGCGCAATATCAACTGGAGCATTAGCGTGCTCTTGCATTAAAACAGCCATTAGCGCAACCTGCCAGCTGTGCTCACCGCTATTTTCCAGACGTCCATCAGCGCTTTTTACTCGAGTGCGTCGAAGTACGCTTTTCAGTTGGTCTAGTTCTATCAAAAGCGCCAACTGCTTTTCCAGCCTTTCCATCTATCGAGCCTCTGCATTCCAATTCGGGTTAGTCAGCGATGTCAGCACATGATCTTGCCACTCACCGTTGATCAACAAATAATCCTTTGCGTAACCTTCTCTTTCAAATCCGACATGTTGCAAAACAGCTTCACTTCGCGTGTTATGCGGCATGTAGCCAGCTTGAATGCGATGTAACTTTTGTACATCAAACATATAGTCGCATGCCATTTTCAACGCGCGGCGCATATAGCCATTTCCTTGCGCATCTTCAGCAAGAGAGTAACCCACATTACAGGCATAAAATGGGAAACGGGTCAGGTTACTGAAAGAGAGCGTCCCGAGCATTTTACCTGATTCAGCGTGAACGAGTAGGCAGTAGTAGCCCAACCCCAATCTATGCAGCTCGTTCAGTTTTATCAACTTTTGTAGCCAGCCGTTGACAGAGTAAAATGCCTCTTCACGTTTTGGTTCAAAAGGCGCTAAATACTCTCGGTTTGTCTGAAAATACGCCGCAATCATATCGGCATCACCAATTTCTGCGGTACGTAGACGCAAGTCGCCGTCCAACTTGTGAACGGCGATTGAGGAGCTTTTATCTTCCATTACGAATGACAACTTCCATTTAATTTCGGATTAATTTTCGGATAGCCCAGTTTGTACGAATACCCTAGCTTTTACGAATACCATAATCACGCAACTTGTTCGCGATAGAGGTATGAGAGACATTCAATCGCTTGGCAAGCTTACGGCTTGATGGGAAAGATTGATACAAACGCTCTAAGATCTGCGATTCGTAATCACGCATGATCTCATCCAATGATCCATCAAGGTTCAAGGTTGCGCTACCTCCGCCCATTGCTTGCGGTTGAGGCAGATTAAAGTTATCCGCTTTTAGCAAATGACCTTCCATCTCAGTCAGCGCGCGAAGCACCATGTTATCTAACTGACGCATGTTACCGGGCCACTGGTAATTTGCTAACGCATCAACAAGTTCATCATCGAGTTCTGGTTTATCGATACCAAGCTGCTGAGCATGTTTTGTGACAAACAAATCCAGCAATGGTGCAACATCGTTCGAGCGTTTACGCAGCGGCGGGATGTTCAACGTTAGAACGTTGAGACGATAATACAAATCTTCACGGAACTTACCTGCTTCGGCAAGTTCGGCTAGGTTGTGCTTGGTTGAGGCAATAATACGCACATCAACATGCATCTCATCTTCTGCACCAACACGACGGAAGTTTCCATCTTGTAAAAAGCGAAGTAGTTTGATTTGTAAGTGCGCACTCATCTCGCCTATCTCATCGAGAAAAACGGTGCCGCCATTGGCTTGCTCAAAAATACCTTTATGCCCTTGCTCATGATTAAACGAGCCAGGTGCATGACCAAATAACTCGGTCTCCGCAACATCGTCCGGCATCGACGCACAACTCAGCACCATAAATGGCTTGCTCGCGCGTCCAGATCGGCTATGACATGCTTTTGCCAGCATTTCTTTGCCAGTACCAGTTTCACCCTCAATCAATAGGGGTTGGTCAAGCACTGACAGTTTTTTCGCTTGGTTCATCAACGCCTTATGGCGATTCGATAAACCAACAAAATGCTCGAATCCTAACTGGTTATGCAATGGCAGAGTTTCTTCTATCTGCACACCTTGCTGGCTAGAGCGAATAGTCATCAACGTACTAGCAAGAGTTGAGTTTTGCGCTTCGTCTTTAATGTAGACAGGCATCAACTCAAGAATGTAGTCCAAACCATCAATCACTAAGCTTTCACGAGTGCGGGCATTAACGCCTTCCGACCAACGAGAAAAACGAACACTCGGTAACAAAACTCCGATTTGAGTGCCAATCACATCTTGTTTGTGCTGACCAAGTAGAGACAATGCTGACATGTTCGCCATATCTACCGCACCTTTGAGGTCGATGGCAAAGACAGGATCTGGAAGATTATCTACCAAAGAGAGCAACTCAGTATTGTGGCGCTCCATTGGCATAAATTGGATTTTACGTACGTCTTTGACCCCCGGTATACGGCGGATTTCTGCCATTAGTTCGCTAAAGGTATCAAAATCAATATCAGGGCAGTTTAGGTAAATGATGCCACTAATATCAATTTCGATACCACGTAAATCGATGCTTTTAGACGCTAAAATATCGAGCAGTTCTCGGGTAAGACCGAGTCTATCTTCACAAAAGACTTCAAGACGCACTGAAAATATCCCAAATCACAACTGTCAGGAAAAGTTGACAGTAGTTTCTACCAAGCTTGGAATGGCGTCAAGTAATCCTCACCGTCAAAGGTGACATTGATTACGGTTTCATCGTGATTGATGCAACTTTCGCCACCACTTCTTTGCGAATCGCACCTAGTTTCACCTGACGCTCCGGATACCAAGGTAATGGACGAAGCAGTGCCATCGATTTGAGCCCTAGGCGCGCAGTCAAAATACCCACACCCAAACCCTGCCCTGCTCGCGCAGAGACTTTTCCAGCTAAATCCATCGACATCAGATCCATACTGGCATCAATCGCGAGCTCACTGGCACCTGCTGCTGCCATGTTAACGAACACTGCACGTAGCAGTTTGATGCGTGAAGCATACCCCAGCTCAACGCCATACACCTTCGAAAGATTGTCGATCATTTTGAAGTTACGCCATGCCACCAGCAACATATCAGCGGCTGCTAATGGGCTCACAGCCACCAACGCGGCAGATTCAGTTGCATGTTGCGAAACAATTTTGGTTGCGAGCTTGTCTTGCTGACTCACAACCATGGAATCATACATGTCTAGAATTTCGGCATCACTATGAGCTGGGTTTACGCTGTTTTTCCAACGATCAAACCCCGGGTTTTCTGCCAACACGCCGCTTTGCTCCGCCACTTTTTCACAAAAGGCTTTGCCCTTACCGACGCTTTGGCTATCAATAAGCCCTTCGCTTTCTTCCTGCACACTAAAATGATTGCGAAGTTTACGCAGCTTCCATAGCTCTTTGCCTAGTGCACCCAAACCAAAAGAAGCGATAGTGGTGATAAAGCCAGCCCAGCCAAGAGCAAGCCAATCAGCAGTTTGTACTGCGGTAACGACAGAATCGACCGCCTGCCAACCAACTAAACCGGCAAAGGTTGCAAAGAGCCCCGTTGTCAGCCATTTGCGACCCACTCTCGGGCGAATGACATGTTCAAACTGTAACTCTTGTTCTGTTTCATCCTGTTGCTCTTCAATCGCCACAGGTACGAAGGTTTCTTTTTCTGAAAACGTCTTTTGAGCCGTCAACTCAGGAGAAACACTCTCTTGATCACTTTGCATCACTTTTTCTGAGAAGACTTGTTTTTGTTTTAGTTCACTCATTTCAATTTGTCTCCCAATAGGTATTCCAATGCTTTGTCTAGGCGAATGTGTTTCATCGGCTCATCCGTTTCTGAAGGCATTGGACGGAAAGAAGTAAAATCAAAGCCACTGTTTTGCCAATAAGCGGTATTCGGCAGCTTCTTAGGGACTTCTCCCGGGAACATCGTCATTGGCTCCCCTTTTAACGTCGTGCCTTGCAGCGCGGGGACGGTTTTATCTCCGGAGGCAATAAAGCCTGACATGGTCGCTTGAATCGACGCAATGCTCATGCAGCTCATTTCAATATTCTCGTACGCTGCGGTTTGCCATGCTGGGTGGACCATTTGCTGTAACAATGACACTAAGTGAGGGTGCTGATCTGGGGTCACGTGATCCGCTTTCGTCGCAGCAAACAGAACTCTGTCGATCTTTGGTGAGAACAAACGACGCAAGAAGCTACTGCGCCCATACCGGAAGCTATGCATGATCTGTTCAAGCGCTTGGCGCATATCATAAAAAGCTTCATCACCCGCATTAAGTGGCTGCAAGCAGTCGACCAGTACGATCTGTCGATCGAAAGTAGCAAAATGATGTTTGTAAAACGCTTTGACGACCTTTTGCTGGTATTCATGGTAACGCGCTTCTAGCATCGCGAGGTTACTGCCTTTAGAAGGCTTTACCCCTTCGTCAACTCGACACGGGAAAAACTGCAGCACTGGCGCACCAGCAAGCTCACCCGGTAAAACAAATCGACCAGGTTGCACCCAGTGTAGCCCTGAGTCTTTACAAGCATGCAAATAATCTGTGTATGCATTAGCAACCTGCTCAAGCTGTTTTTCACTGGCTTCTGCATTCAAATCCACAGAATCAAGCGCCTCTAACCAAGGGTTGGCAAGTTCAAGACGCTGACCTTTTAGCGCATCAAACTGGGTACGAGACCAGCTTGCAAAATCCATATCAAGCAAAGGTAAATCAAGAAGCCACTCACCCGGGTAGTCAATGATATCGACGTTCAATACCGCGGTTTTGCTCAGCAGCTTTTTAGTGGTTTTGTTCGGTTTATATTTGAGTGCAAGACGAATTTCGCTCACGTCACGAGTCGGCACCGGCCATTGGGGAGGTGTAGCATGAATTTGACTCATTGCTTCGTCATAGGCAAAACGTGGCACCATCATGTTCGTTTGTGGTTCACGTTTAGCCCCAATCAGGCGCTTATCACGGGCCGCATTAAGCAGTGGCAAATTATCGTGTGTCGCAGTGTGCAGCAGTTGATTGACTAAAGAAGTAATAAAGGCGGTTTTCCCCGCTCGAGATAACCCAGTCACGGCGATTCGGACATTGGCGTCCATACCACGGCTGATAAAGTCATTCACTTCTTGCATTATTCTTTTCATACTTTTTATTTATCTCATCAATTTCTGCTACGCAGTGTAATTTTACCAACCTTAATCAAAGATGAACAAAGTATTCACGGCAAAATCTGACGTTTAAAAACGCAAAAGCCTCTGAGAACTTCAGAGGCTTCGGGGATCTTGATAACCAGTTTACACTCTAATCGTCTTCGATAAGCTTGTAGATAACAAACAGTGCAATCTCCAAAATCAACCACAAGACACAAGTGATGGTGACGTATTTTTCATCGAAGATACTGATGCCGTGAAGGATCAAGTCGTAGCCCACAAAGCTACCGATCACAACCGCAAGGACTATTTGTAGAATTTGAATAAAACGAGGCATGCCGTCTCCTAATCATGGTCAGCATAACAACAAAATTTGTTATGCCTATAAGTTTATATCTGATTATATAGACAAAAAGTGCAGCTTTCGCTGCACTTTTGTCAAATGTTTGCTAGGTAAATCAGCACTTTGTCACATTCTCTCGATTGAGACGCCTGCGCCTCGCCGAGTCAGACTCCGCATGACACAAACCTTGTGACCTGACAAATTAGCAACTCGTGGCTTACGCTTCCATCTCTTGGATTTTCACTTTCCACGTATCTGGACCAATTTGGTGCGCATTTACACCATTTGAGTCAACTGCTACGGTAACTGGCATGTCTTCAACTTCGAACTCGTAAATTGCTTCCATACCCAAATCTTCAAACGCCACAACGCGTGCTTTTTTGATCGCCTTCGCAACCAAGTAAGCCGCTCCACCTACCGCCATGAGGTAAACGGCTTTGTGGTTTTTGATTGACTCAACCGTAGCTGGACCACGCTCGGCTTTACCTATCATACCCATAATGCCCGTTTGCTCTAGCATCATGTCAGTAAACTTATCCATTCGCGTGGAGGTTGTTGGACCTGCAGGACCAACAACTTCATCACCCACTGCATCAACCGGACCAACGTAGTAGATGAACTTACCCTTAAGATCGACACCTTCTGGTAGACCTTCTCCCGCCTCTAGCATGCCTTGGATACGTTTATGTGCCGCATCACGACCAGTAAGGATTTTGCCAGACAGCAGAACGGTTTCACCAGTTTTCCACTCTTGGACTTCTTCTTTGGTGACCGTATCAAGATTAACGCGACGTGTGTTCTCGCCTGCTTCCCAAGTAATGTCTGGCCAATCTTCCAGTTTTGGCGGCGTCAACTCTGCCGGTCCCTTGCCATCAAGAGTGAAATGCACGTGGCGTGTCGCTGCACAGTTCGGGATCAAGCACACAGGTTTCGAAGCGGCGTGAGTCGGTGCAGTTTTGATTTTCACATCAACAACTGTCGTTAAACCGCCTAAGCCTTGAGCACCGATGCCAAGTTTGTTTACACGATTGAAGATATCAAGACGAAGCTCTTCTTCCGCATTTTGAGGACCACGGTCAATCAACTCTTGAATGTCGATGTGTTCCATTAGAGATTCTTTTGCCAGTACCGCTGCTTTTTCTGCAGTGCCGCCGATACCAATGCCAAGCATACCTGGAGGACACCAGCCAGCGCCCATACCTGGTAGCGTTTTCTCTACCCATTCTGCAATGTCATCTGACGGGTTCAGCATGACCATCTTAGTTTTGTTCTCAGAACCGCCACCTTTCGCAGCAATTTGAATTTCAACTTTGTCTCCAGGCACCATATTAATGTGCACGACTGCTGGCGTGTTGTCTTTGGTATTGATTCGCTTACCAGCAGGGTCCATAAGAACCGAGGCACGCAATGGGTTATCTGGGTTTGTGTAAGCCTGTCGGACACCGTCATCCACCATTTGTTGTACCGTCATATCGGTCGAGTCCCACTGGACGCCCATGCCGATGTTCACGAAACAAGTCACGATCCCCGTATCCTGACAGATCGGTCGATGACCTTCTGCCGACATACGAGAGTTAATTAGGATCTGAGCGATGGCGTCTTTTGCCGCCTGGCTCTCTTCACGGTGGTAGGCTTTTTCAAGGGCTTGAACAAAGTCTAGCGGGTGGTAGTAAGAAATATACTGTAGCGCATCAGCAACACTGCTGATGACATCCTGCGTGCGTATTACCGTCATTGCATGCCTCATTATTGTTATGCTTTGCTTCCATTATTGGCTTGGCTTCAATCGTGTTTGTTGAGCTTATTGCTCTTGATGAGCTTTGTTTTTATAAACGTTTATTTTTAAACCATGTTTTATAAACAATTGTCGAACGGCTGATATCGACACACGAGTAAATGAAGTCGCCTTCTTTTATAGTAAAACCACCTCCAAGCCTTTGTATAGAGGTAGTTTGGCTATACAAGGGTTTATGATACTCTTGCTGCCCATGACATGCCATGCAGTGAATGAACTCTTTGTCACAATTTAAACAAATGAACAACATGGATACGCAATTGCTTGATTTTAAGGCATTGGATTACGCCAACGACCTCGCTCTTTCGCTATTTTCCCGTATTGAAAGCCAACCTTGGGTGATGCTTTTACGCTCTGCCTCGCAGACGCACATCGATAGCCGGTTCGACGTATTAGTCGCAAACCCAATCGCTACCCTTGAGACAGTGAGCAGTGACACACAAGTCACCACATCAAACGAAAACTACGTTTCCCAAGATGACCCATTTTCTTTGCTAGAAGACCTTCAGCAGCGGCTACTACCACAGGTTGAAGCTGACACGAAATGGGATGTACCGTTTGTCGGTGGCGCACTGGGTTACTTCAGCTACGATTTAGGTCGTCGAGTCGAATCCATGCCTGATCTGGCAGACAAAGATTTGCGTACTCCAGACATGGCTGTAGGTTTGTATGAATGGGCGCTGATCGTTGACCACAAGCTAAACAAGGCGTGTATGGTCGGCAGAAACATCGAGCAAGCATGGCAATGGCTCAATGCGCAATCGAGCGCGGATGTTGAAGACTTCAAGCTGATTAGCGACTGGCAATCCAATATGACGCAAGCGTCCTACGCTTCTCGTTTTGAGCGTGTGCAACAGTACCTACTGAGCGGCGACTGCTACCAAATTAACTTAGCACAACGTTTTAACGCCGCCTATCAAGGCAGTGAATGGCAAGCTTACAAAAAACTGGAAGAAGCAAATCAAGCGCCTTTTTCCGCGTTCATTCGTATGCCTAAATCAGCGATTATTAGCGTGTCACCAGAGCGTTTTCTAGAGCTTAGAGATAACGTTATTGAAACCAAACCGATCAAAGGCACTCGTCCTCGCAGTCAAAATCCACATCAAGATTCCGCCAACGCGTTTGATTTACAGACCGCAGAGAAAGACCAAGCAGAGAACTTGATGATAGTCGACTTACTTCGCAACGATATTGGTCGGGTCGCGGCACCAGGTAGCGTACATGTACCGAAGCTATTTGATATTGAGAGCTTTCCCGCAGTGCATCATTTAGTGAGCACCATTCGGGCCAACTTAGATATTCGCTACTGCGCTGCAGATCTGCTTCGTGCATGTTTTCCCGGCGGTTCGATCACTGGTGCGCCGAAAGTACGGGCAATGCAAATCATTGAAGAGTTAGAACCTCATCGACGCAGCGCTTATTGTGGCAGTATTGGCTATATTTCCCGTCATGGGCGTATGGACACCAGTATTACAATCCGCACTTTGGTCGCAGAAGACAAACGGCTCTACGCATGGGCTGGTGGCGGTGTGGTCGCAGACAGTGACTGCGCTGCAGAATATCAAGAGACCCTGGATAAGCTCTCAAAGATACTACCAGCGCTCAAATCATGAGCAAAAAACCTCAATCGAAATAAACAAAGCGGCACTGCAACATAACCGTGCCGCTTCTCTTTATATGTTCTCGTGCTCTCTATTCGTCTAACCACTTACACATCATCTGCTCAATATCCGCAGCAGTATATGGTTTAGTTAGGATGTCATCCATCCCAGACTCCACGCACTTTTGTCTTTCCTCAAGGGTGGTGCCTGCTGTTAGTGCAATAATCGGTCTGTGAAAGCCATTTTCTCGAAGGTGTACCGTTGCTTCATAGCCATCCATTTCCGGCATCCGACAATCCATAAAGATCAATTCGTAATCTTTCTCTTTCACCGCATCAAGCGCTTCTAACCCATTGTTTTTCAAATCTGGAGTAATATCGAGCTTTTTCAGCATTTGAGTCACAATCACTTGGTTCATGCGAATATCATCCACCACCAACACTGAACGCCCGGACAGATCTATCTGATGACCAATTAAAACATCGCCAGCCGCTCTGCCCTGTGCTTGTCCTTGTTTCAGTGGCAATTTGACTTTAAAGATAGTGCCCTTGCGCGGCTCACTGACAAAGCTGATTTCGCCGTCCATCAAATCAACCAAATTCTTACAAATCGCAAGTCCAAGCCCAGAGCCTTCAAAACTTCGCTTGGTAGAGCGGTCGGCTTGCACAAAGGGGTCAAATAAAGCTTGCTGCGCTTCCAGCGGGATACCAATCCCAGTATCTTCCACTTCAAACAGAGCGCAGCCATCGCTCCATTCGACACGAAGCACCACACCTCCAAGATTGGTAAACTTAATCGCATTACCAATCAAATTGACCAGAATTTGCGTAATACGTTCAAAGTCTCCAATCAAGTACTCAGGAATACCCAACTTCTTATCAATAGAAAAGTGAATGCGCTTTTCCGCAGCTTTGGCTGCAAATACGCCGGTCAAAGCATTTTCTAGGTCTTTCCAAGCAAATACTTTGTTTATGATTTCCATCATACCCGCATTCATCTTACTGAAATCGAGCAAGTCGTTAATAATAACGCGTAGCAAATCGCCTGATTGACTTAGATTACCAAGGTATTGAAGCTGCTCTTCCTCCAAGGGGGTTTTACTTAACAGCTCCGCGCTGCCGAGCACACCATTTAATGGCGTTCGCAACTCATGGTTAATCATGGCAACGAATTCTTTGGTCGCCTTTTCCGATGCTTCGGCACGCTTACGTAATTCAACTTCGCGTTCTAGGCTCAAGTGACGGCTAATAACGCCATGAACTAAATCAGACACTAATACCATTTGCTTGGAAATGAATTCTTGGTCAACTTGTTCAAGATCCACGGAAAACACAAGCTCGCCTAAAATCATTGAATCGATAATAATTGGCAGGTAAAGCTTCTGCGCTTGCCAGCGAGGCTTGGCATCGATGGGCGCATCATGAGCAAGATTAAGATGACCAAATTGATGACGACGCAACGAAGATAAATGCGTATCGCTCAAATACAGGTACGCACCCGACACAACCGAATTAGATGTCAGTTGCTCCAAAAAGCTGGCAATCATGGTTTCATCAAAGGTGCTAGAAAGGAAGGTACGACCAAACTTAATCAACGTGGCATCGATTTGCTCTTCAAACTCAAACTTGCGCAAGTCGTGCTCTGACTGCATTTCCAGCTTTTTTAAGGCTACGCTCAGTTGCTGATTCGCCTCGTACAACTCTAAGCTTTTTTGCTCCAACAGTGTTTCTGCTGCTTTTCGCGATGCCACTTCTCGTTTGAGTTTCCTTTCTAATGAGGAACTTCCTGTCATATTGCCTTATTGAGCCTCCAGCCAAAAACGAACTTGGCTTCCATCTTGCGACTGATTTTGGTGCTTAATGATCACCGTTTCATCAAAGTGAGTGGCACAGCCTTTAATTAACCCCACACACACATGCGCCATGCAGCGCGCACTCCGATAATCGAACACCATCTCCGATTGAGTTTCACTGATAAAGTCAAATTGCGGTGGATTGGCATCTGGATAAAGCTTTTTCACTTCCACGTGAATAAAGTCTTCCACATGACGCACAAATTGAAACGTAGTGGAGCATTGCTGCAAGCTGGCATGGTTTGGGATTGATTTGAGCAGGTTTTGAAACACACACTCACCAAACACTTCTTGTAACTGCTCCGGTGGAATGTTGGATATTTTGCTGAGGTTGACAATCAACTTGACCAAATCACGATGATCATAACTGCCGACCGAGGTGTAGATGCCTTCATCATTAGATAAGTCGAGCACTTGGTCCAAAACTTCCAGACCAAACTTCTCTTCCACTAACTCCATGAACTCTGTGAAAATAATCCCTTTCATCGTCTTCAACTAACCTTATAGTGACGCCTTAAAATAAAGAATGGTGTATAAAGGTATAACTTTCAAATTAATATGCTTCAGCACACAGGTGTTTTCGGTAAAAGGATTGAGCATTGGTTATTGATAAATCGACATTACTGCAGAACTTCCAACTGCAAATGCCCACAGGCTATCATCGTGAGTCTTTGGGACGCTTAGCGCACTTAGAATCATTGAAGTTGAGAGAAGCGGCCGTATTGATTGGCTTTGTCGAACGTGAACAAGGTCTGCAAGTGATTTTGACCAAGCGTGCCGAGCACTTAAAGCATCATCCAGGGCAAATCAGTTTTCCTGGGGGCAAATTTGAAGATGACGATCAAGTACTTGTAAATACCGCCCTTAGAGAAGCAGAAGAGGAAATTGGTATTCATCAAACAGATATAAGGGTGTTTGGTCAGTTGCCCAAGCTACCTACTATTAGCCAGTTTAATGTGACGCCATTTTTAGCCTTTGTCTCACCAGGCTATTCGACTCAGATCGACCCAAACGAAGTCGCCGAGGTTTTTGAGGTACCAGCAGACCATATTTTGAACCCCAAAAAGCTTTACAGTACAAAATTCAAACTAAAAAACACCAGTCACCGTGTGTTTGCAATCCCCTATCAACAGCATTTCATTTGGGGAATGACAGCACAAATTATCGAATCGATGCAAAAACACATCATTTCTAACTAACTGTCTTATCAATGATAATCTTGCTTCTATAGCAAATATCATGTGCATCAATATTAATAAAAGGTTATTTTTCAAACATTCGTTCACATTAGTTTAATTTGGATTTTATATCGCAAACGCTTGCGGTGAGATAAATTTATACAATCGCCCCTTCAGATAAGTTTTTCTAATTTTACTCATTAGCAATAATCACGTGTAGCACGCCGTTTTCGTGATAAAAAGCAGGTTTTTGACATATCATTCAATAAGCTCGAGCAATACATGATTTAGATCTAATTTTCCTAGTGCAAAATCTTGCAAAATTGCTCCCGACTTATTTCCTGTTCCCAAAATGAGTAACTCAAAAATGAATACAACTACTTCTGCGGCTTCGACCGCACAATCGTCTAGTAAGTTTTCTTACAAAGACTTCACTTGGTGTCTGTCCCTGTTTGGTACAGCAGTAGGTGCAGGTGTACTTTTCCTTCCTATTAAAGCAGGTGCTGGCGGTTTCTGGCCATTAGTTATCCTAGCGCTAATCGCGGCACCAATGACTTGGTTCGCACACAAATCTCTCGCTCGTTTCGTACTTTCTGCGAAAAACCCTGAAGCGGACATCACTGACACAGTAGAAGAGCACTTCGGTAAAACTGGCGCAAACCTTATTACTTTTGCCTACTTCTTCGCTATCTACCCAATCGTACTTATCTACGGTGTTGGTATCACAAACACAGTTGACTCTTTCCTAGTCAACCAAATGGGTATGGAATCTATTCCTCGCTGGCTACTGTCTGGTGCACTTATCGCAGCAATGACAGCAGGTGTAGTATTTGGTAAAGAACTAATGCTGAAAGCAACATCAGCAATGGTTTACCCACTAGTATTTATCCTACTAGCACTTTCTTTCTACCTAATTCCTGATTGGAATACATCAATGATGGAAGTATCACCAAACTGGGGCGAAATGCCGACCATCGTTTGGCTAGCAATTCCAATCATCGTATTCTCTTTCAACCACAGCCCAATCATTTCTCAGTTCTCTAAAGAACAACGTCGTGTATACGGTGATGACGCAGTGAAGAAAACTGACGCTATCACTGGTGGCGCAGCAATGATGCTTATGGGTTTTGTAATGTTCTTCGTATTCTCTGTAGTACTTTCTCTATCTCCAGAGCAACTAGCATCTGCGCAAGAACAAAACATCTCAGTACTGTCTTACCTAGCTAACGTTCATGAGTCTCCACTTATTTCTTACATGGGTCCTCTAGTAGCGTTTGCGGCGATCACTTCTAGCTACTTTGGTCACTTCCTTGGTGCGCACGAAGGTCTAGTAGGTCTAATCAAATCTCGCTCTCAAACTCCTGTCAGCAAGATTGAAAAAGTATCGCTACTGTTCATCGTAATCACAACTTGGATCGTTGCTATCGTTAACCCAAGCATCCTAGGCATGATTGAAACAATGGGTGCACCGATGATCGCGGCAATCCTATTCTTGATGCCTGTATTCGCAATGCAGAAAGTACCAGCAATGGCGAAGTACAAAACTTCAGCACCTGTACAGATTTTCACAGCAATCTGTGGTCTTGCGGCAATTAGTTCTGTAATCTACGGCGCTCTTTAATCACTGCTGCTTTATTTAGCGTGATTAATCCAAGAATATAACGATAATAAAAAGCCTCCCAACTCTCCTTGGGAGGCTTTGTTCTGAGGTAATCGATATGATTAGTGTTTTTGACATCTATAAAATCGGTGTTGGTCCTTCAAGCTCACACACTGTAGGTCCAATGAAAGCGGGTAAAGAATTTATTGATGATCTTCGTGCAATGGGAAAACTGCGCGACATCACTAAAATCACCGTTGACGTTTATGGTTCACTATCACTGACAGGGAAAGGTCACCACACGGATATCGCGATCATCATGGGTCTTGCAGGCAACTCCCCTGAGAAAGTAGATATCGACTCTATTCCGGGCTTTATCGCTCGCGTAGAAGAAACTGAGCGCCTACCTGTTGGCATGCACTGTCATACAGTATCGTTCCCGAAAGATGGTGGTATGAACTTCCATACCACTAACCTTGAGCTACACGAAAACGGCATGCAGATCCACGCTTGGATCGATGACGAAAAAGTATACTCAAAGACTTACTACTCTATCGGCGGTGGTTTCATCGTTGATGAAGAGAATTTCGGTAAAGAAGTAGAGAACCCTATCAAGGTTCCTTACGAATACACAACGGCAGAAGAGTTAGTTCACCAGTGTAAAGAAAGCGGTCTTTCTATCAGCGCACTTGTGATGAAAAACGAACACTCTCTGCACTCTGATGAAGAGACTCGTACATACTTCGCAAACATCTGGCGCACAATGCGCGAATGTATGGATCGCGGTATGAACGAAGAAGGTATTCTGCCTGGTCCACTACGCGTACCTCGTCGTGCAGCAGCACTTCGTCAGCAACTGCTTACTTCTGAAAAGACAACTAACGATCCAATGTCGGTTGTTGACTGGGTAAACATGTTCGCTTTCGCAGTAAACGAAGAAAACGCTGCCGGTGGTCGCGTTGTTACAGCACCAACGAACGGTGCGTGTGGCATCATCCCAGCGGTACTGGCTTACTACGATAAGTTCATCCAGACAGTAACTGAAAAAGATTACATCCGTTACTTTGCGGCTTCTGGTGCAATCGGTGGTCTTTACAAGCGTAATGCATCTATCTCTGGTGCAGAAGTTGGTTGTCAGGGCGAAGTTGGCGTAGCGTGTTCGATGGCTGCAGCTGGTCTTGCTGAGCTGATGGGTGGTAGCCCTGAGCAAGTATGTATGGCAGCAGAAATTGCGATGGAACACAACCTAGGTCTAACTTGTGACCCTGTAGCGGGTCAGGTTCAGGTTCCATGTATCGAGCGTAACGGCATCGCGGCAGTAAAAGCGATCAACTCAACTCGTATGGCACTACGTCGCTCATCTGCACCTACGGTTTCTCTGGATAAGGTTATCGAAACCATGCTAGAGACCGGTAAGGACATGAACGCAAAATACCGTGAGACATCTCAAGGCGGTCTAGCAATCAAAGTGATTTGCTAATCCTCCCCTCTCAATTGAAAAGCCCGAGCACATTGCTCGGGCTTTTTTTTCGTTTCTGCATTCTTAATCCGCCGAAATACAACTAGATTGAGCTTTATAAAAAAATCTAAAATGGTCACTATATCCAGAAGTTTAGGATATGCCCGTAGAAGGTCACATACCTGATACATCAATATTGATAACGTATTCAAAAAATTAATCCTGGAGCGCAATAACACATGATTAGGTTTGAACTCGGAAACCAAATCTGCGTTTGCCTGACCGAAAAAGAACTTTCACTACAGCTCAATCATTCCATCCACTCTTCTATTCCTGTAAACCGAATCGAATATTTGATCCTTAGCACCATCGCCGCTTTTGGCAGCCTAAACGCGCCTATTAGCCAGAGGAAAATCGAAAAGAAGTTATCAGCGCAACATCATTTGATGTTGCCGGAAAATGGATTTAAGAACGCTGTTGCGTCGGTACGAAAGAAGTTCAGGCAACTGACAAAGAATCACGTAGAGGCACCTAAGTCTCTGATCGAAAACATCCACCGAAAGGGATATTTTGTGCCATACGATAGCCAACATGCACAAAAAGACGGACTTCTGCAGCAAGCGCGGATCCATCAACAAGCGACACACAGCATAAGAAGAGCAATAGGCATCTGCTTACGCAGTCGTGCGCTGTACTTGAATCTACTGTTTTTTCTCGTTTTTACTATCATCTTGTATGTTGCGATTTGCTTTTACACAATCAGTACGATTGTCAGGCAAAACTATTTTGATGATGCGATGGACTTTGCCCATGATCTGGCACAGCGTAGCTGCTTTGAGCATGAAGACCGCTTACGTGGTTTGTTCGATAATATCCAACTGGTCGAGTCCGCCTTAATGACGGACAAACACAATATTCGTTGTTTGGTGACACCAGAAGCCGTCGTGCCGGTCAACGAGAGAGACCGCAACCTTTGGCTCAATAACGAAAGTTACACCACGCATTCATTTTTCTTTGACGGCGCAGAAGTGTTGGTGCGAGTGAAAAACATCAATCTAGCGAATAGCATAGAGAGCCACATGTCGCGGATGTTTTTGTCGGGAATGAAAGTGTGTACTAACACCGGTACAGCGCTCGAAATTGGCGATACCCAGGGCAACTCGTTTTTATATAACGTCAATGATA
The DNA here is from genome assembly GCF_022347645.1 of Vibrio sp. MMH1-50. Lineage (NCBI taxonomy): Bacteria > Pseudomonadati > Pseudomonadota > Gammaproteobacteria > Vibrionales > Vibrionaceae > Vibrio > Vibrio sp. MMH1-50. The sequence goes on along the minus strand of NZ_JAKRGG010000014.1, from coordinate 105,384 downwards.
ACGGCTACAAAGAGATCTATTACGTATCCGGACCGATCACAAGCATCCTTGTTTTGAGCTTTATACTAATGTTTATTACCAGGCATAAAAAGCTGCGTTCGCTGGTCTCCTACCTATGGGCAATTCGTCAGTTCACCCTAAAGCTTGAACCTATCCATAACACATCAAATCGGCAAAATATTCACTATGAGGTACTGTCACGTTTTAAAGTTAAAAACACTCAGCGATTTATTGAACGTTTGATTGCCAATGGCTTACTGATCAATCACACCTTACTGGTGATAAAAACCGTCTATGGCGACGCAAAGTCATTACTCGCCCCCCTCAGCATCAACGTATGTCCTTCTCTTCTCATTGGGCGCAATTTTACGCGTCTTTATCGTCAGTTGTCCCAGTTAGACTGTACACTGCTGACCATCGAGATCACGGAAAATGCCTCGATGTATTACACGCGCGAGATATTTGACAACATCAGTAAGCTCAAACAGCTTGGTTGTAAAATCAGCATTGACGACTTTGGTACTGGGAATAACAATGTTGAGCTGATTAGCCACATTACTCCGAATTACCTGAAAATTGACCGTCTGTTTGTCATGAACTTAAAGCAAGACGACAAAAAGGTTGAAACTCTGCGCCAGCTAATCGCGATGGGACACACTTACCACTGCACAGTGATCGTAGAAGGTGTTGAAACTGCAGAATGCGCGCATCTACTCACCACTCTTGGCGCGCACATCCATCAAGGGTTTTATTACCCATTGTGCCGCTAGCGGCTTCTATTTATTGACAAAATCTGCACATAACCAGATTGCGTACTTTTTATATCCACAACTATAATGGCGGTATCGACTTTACCGCCTCTAAATAGATTCAGCACATGATCGCTATTAAACCAGCCAAGCTGAAAGATTTTGCCAGCTTGATGCAAATGGATGTGCACGACGATCAAAAAGGATTTTTCAAGCCCTTTGAACAGGCTTACCAACAACGCGCCAAATCGGAAGTGTTTTACACCATATTCCACGACTATTTGACTGTGGGGTATTTGGTGATTGATAAAGCATTTGCTCAACATGCGCCTTTTGCTAAACGTCATGAACTTGGGTTGACCTACCTCATGATTGATAAACGCTTTCAGCGCCAAGGGATAGGCAAAGCGACGCTGCAAAAGTTGATGGTGTATGGTTACGCTATTGATGCCGAAAGCAACTCGATATGTGCGACGATCACCAGCACCAACCAAGCGGCGATCAAACTGTTTGAGACAACTGGGTTTGAAAATACGCAAAAGACCATTTACGACGCTCAAGGTAAAGCGCTGATCATGCGCCATGCATTGAGTTAAGTCGAAAACAAACCACCGAAATAAAAAATGGGCAGTCTATATTGGACTGCCCATTTCACTTTAAACTGCCATGACTTCAGCTTGCCAGCCATAGCCAATGTATTCTTTCGCCAATTCTTCGGCAACAAACGTCGATACTACGACTTCCACCCACATGCTATGTGATCCCGCGCGATAACGCAGTTTCATCATCTTCATTGTACACCTCTCCGCAAGGTGAAAGAGGCTTAACTTGCTCGCCATTCACCCAAATGATAATAAAAAATGACCGTATCCATGCAGTTGGAGCCCTTTGCCCATACGTGCGTGAACTCTCTCCTTGAGATAAAATGGATACCGTATATGTGATTCGAAAAACTTCGAATTATTGCGGGAGCAATTTTGCAAAATGATAGGGCAAGGGTGTAGAGTAAAAATACTGCATTTATAAAAAACGATAAGATGGGCCAACTTTTATGGGCAGTGATATAGGTAACACCACCAAATCCACCAGTTTTGATGCGTTGATGATACGTCAAGCGAAGCTTTTAACGTCCGCACATGCTGACGAATGTGAAAGCTACCTCAAGCAGTTTATGCTAGAAGCCATGGAATGGTTTGAAATCGATCGTATGACAATGTTTCCCAACTCCATGCTGTTTTTCAATCAAGGGAAAACGCTTTCTGTTGCTCGCGAGCCACACCAAGTTCTGACGACTAAGCAAGTCGGGGTCGAAGATGGCGAACGCTACCTGCGCTTAATTGGTAATTCTGAGAAAACCCAGTTTTTCGATAAAAACGCTTTAGCCAACAGTGATGTAGTGGTATTGCGCATGCTGTCAGCACAAGGCGCGTGTTGCCATTACACTATTCCACTCGTCCAATTTGGTCAGCGCTGGGGCGGTCTCTCTTTTACTCTCTTTGGTAGCAACAGTTGCGGCTTATCCGAAAGCCAGCTTGAACAGGTTAGCTTCATCTCTCATATGTGGCTGTCCTTTTGGCAACATTCAAAGCTACATCGTAGTTTGCACCGTCCAGACATGAAAACCGACCAAGAAAATCACCGCATGCTACGTTTGAGTCACCGTCAATGTGACGTGCTGGGTTTGCTGGCTAAAGGATTATCAGCAAAAGAAATTGCCACAGAACTCAATCTAAGCCCAAGAACGATCGAATCTCATAAATATCGGTTGCTAGACATGCTAGAGCTGGATAGTCATGCAGATTTAGTTCAGTTTGCACTGAGAAATGGCATAGGCTATTAAACGCCCACTAATAAATTCTTGATAAAGAAAAAGGCAAGCCGTTTGGCTTGCCTTTCTTGTATGCATGCAGAAGACGATTACTCACCTTTGTAAATACAACCTGCGGTACACGTCTCTTTGATCTCTACTTTACTAAGCAGAGGTAAGCTTGGCTTAAGTTGTTGCCAAATCCATTTTGCTAGAACTTCGCTGGTTGGGTTTTCCAGACCTTCAATGTCGTTCAAATAGTAATGGTCGAGACGGTTGTAGATAGGTTTGAATGCGGCTTTGATTTCAGCAAAATCTACAACCCAACCTGTATGAGGGTCTACTTCACCTTCTACATAAAGACGAACAAGGAAAGAGTGTCCATGTAAGCGTCCACACTTATGACCTTCAGGTACGTGTGGCAAGTGGTGTGCCGCTTCGAACATAAACTCTTTGTACAATTCTGTTTTCATCTTGATTCTCAGGCTTTAAAAAGACACGCAATACTAAGGAATTCACCCTTTAATGACAACCTTTATCAATAGCGCCCGCTATGAATAGCAAGGCAAACGATAAAGCAGTAAATCATGACGTATTGAAATTGAAAACACGGGCGCCATTATCTAACCAAGTAGAAAATTTTTGGCATTAAAAGATCTTAAAAAAACACCGTGCCGTTTTTTTGTCACCACGTCAAAGTTTTGATTACACACCACTTACATCACATTTACATAACCACAAAATGTTTGGGGTCACATTCAGTTAGCCAATTCATCGCTCAAGTGCAACTAACCTCTTAATATTGTGGGGTTCGTTCCAATAACACTTATAAAAATATGCGCTCAACTATTACCTTTAAACTCCTACTCGCCCTGATCGTCGTGTTCACATGTGTTCTTGCCGTGTCCACTGGGTATCAGTACTACCAACAAAAAACACTTATTAATGATGTACTAAGCGAACAGTTACACGACAAAGCCAGTAACTACTTCGACAGCTTAAACATGATGATGCTGACAGGCACGATGTCGCAGAAAGAGACACTACGACAAAAAGCGCTGGCACAGGAAGGCATTGAACAAGTACGCGTGTTGCGTGCCGATGCCGTGTCAAAGTTTTATGGTCAAGGGCAAGCCAACCAACAACCTCTCGACGACATCGATCAACGGGCACTGAGCGGAGAATTGGTCATTGAACCCATCAGTGCTGAATGGGGTAAGGGCTTGGTCGTCGCTCTACCAATGAAATCAAGTGAGGACTATCGAGGCACAAATTGCGTGTCCTGCCATATTGCTCCTAAGGGCGAAGTGCTTGGTGCTATTCGTCTTGAATACAACATGAGTCACGTCAACACACTGATTAACAAGCAAGCCGTGTTTGCGATGGGGATCATGTCAGTGATCGCATTTGTTGGCTTCCTCATCACTATGGGACTCATCCGAAAAATCATCGTCCGCCCTATTCAAAATACATCACGCTTTATGTCTAACGTTAGTGCCAGTAAAGATCTCTCCAAGCGTTTGTCAGGCACACAAAATGATGAAGTCGGTCAATTGTCGGATTCCATCAATTCGTTTATGGATACTGTGTCAGAGAGTTTAGAACGCGTTCGAGATACCTCCCACTCTCTTGCAGACTCAGCAGGAAGGCTGACTGATGTAGCTCAATCGACCGATGAAGCTGCTGATAATCAACAAGTCGAAACCAATGAAGTGCAAACCAATATTACCGATATGCTTGAGCAACAAAGCGTGGTGGAGCAAGCGACAGTCGATGCGACAACCTTAGTTAACCATACCGTTGACGTTGCAACCACCAGCGCAGGTCAAGCCCATCATGTCAGCGAAGACATCAAGCACCTTGTGACCGATATTGATAAAGTGCGTGAGAACATTGCGACGTTAAACCAACAAACTGATGAAGTATCATCAATTCTTGGCGTGATAAAAGGCATCGCTGAGCAAACCAATTTATTGGCGCTTAACGCCGCTATTGAAGCCGCCCGAGCCGGAGAGCAAGGTCGTGGTTTTGCGGTAGTTGCCGATGAAGTGCGCAATCTTGCCTCTCGCACCGCCGAAGCCACCAGTAATATTGAGACGATTATTTCTCAGTTCCAACAAGGCAGCGAAGAGTCGTTAACATCAGTCGATACAGTGTGCGAGTTTGCTCATCAGCGCTCAGTAGATGTCGAAGCATTGTCACAGACCATGCACAATATGGTCGATGAGATGCATCAAGTACTTAAACACGCTGAAAATATCCAACATCAGACACTAACAACATCTGGGGTAAGCAAGCACATCCAAAGCAAAGTTGACACCATTACCTTACACGCAAACGAGACCTCACAATCGGCATCACACACTCGCGAGATCAGTGTCGATCTGGAACATCTTTCAGAGCGTTTGGAGTCATTACTTAACCAATTTACCCTGTCAGAGAGAGCGCAAGAGAATAAATAAGGAAATTCTCTCCTTCAAATTGAATATAAAGGTTGAAGCTGACGATTTGACAGGTAATATGTTTCGTTGAATCTAAAAAATTCTATCCAACTCAACACTTCGCTTGTTTTTTAAACAATTTTGTTGTGAGACAGGCACTTTTAAGTGTTGAGTTGAATTTTTACCTCAATGGAGAATATTGAAAACATGACTTACGCGCCTGTATCAGACGTTTTGAAAGGTCAGCTAGCAGTAGACAGTGAAGTAACTGTTCGTGGCTGGATCCGTTCACGTCGTGATTCCAAAGCTGGAATCTCTTTCCTTGCCATTTATGACGGCTCTTGTTTCGACCCGATTCAGGCCGTGGTCCCTAATAATCTTAATAATTACGACAACGAAGTACTTAAGCTAACGACTGGCTGCTCTGTTGAAGTAACTGGTAAGATTGTTGCCTCTCCTGCGAAAGGTCAAGACTTCGAACTAGCAGCAACTGACGTTAAAGTTGTTGGCTGGGTTGAAGATGCTGACACTTACCCAATGGCAAAAACTCGTCACTCTATCGAGTACCTACGCGAAGTAGCTCACCTACGTCCACGCACAAACGTGATTGGTGCAGTAGCACGCGTACGTAACTGCCTATCTCAAGCAATCCACCGCTTCTACCACGAGCAAGGTTACTTCTGGGTATCAGCGCCATTGATCACAGCTTCTGACGCAGAAGGTGCTGGTGAAATGTTCCGCGTATCTACGCTAGACATGGAAAACCTGCCTCGCACTGACGATGGTAAAGTTGACTACAACGAAGACTTCTTCGGTAAAGAGACGTTCCTAACGGTATCTGGTCAGCTAAACGCAGAAGCTTACGCTTGTGCACTAAGCAAAGTTTACACGTTTGGTCCTACTTTCCGTGCTGAAAACTCAAACACAAGCCGCCACCTAGCGGAATTCTGGATGGTTGAGCCTGAAGTTGCGTTCGCAGAACTAGACGACGTTGCAAAATTGGCTGAAGACATGCTGAAGTTTGTATTCAAAGCCGTTCTTGAAGAATGTCGTGATGACCTTGAGTTCTTTGCTCAACGTATCGACAAAGAAGCAATTACTCGCCTAGAGCAGTTTGTCTCTTCTGACTTCGCACAAGTTGACTACACAGACGCGATCCAAATCCTGCTTGATTCTGGTCGTGAATTCGAATTCCCAGTTGAATGGGGTATCGATATGTCTTCTGAGCATGAGCGCTTCCTTGCTGAAGAACACTTCAAAGCACCTGTAATCGTTAAGAACTACCCGAAAGACATCAAAGCATTCTACATGCGTGCTAACGATGACGGTAAAACAGTCGCAGCGATGGATGTACTAGCACCAGGCATCGGCGAAATCATCGGTGGTTCTCAACGTGAAGAGCGTCTCGACATCCTAGATGCACGTATGCGTGAAGTGGGTATCGATCCTGAGCACATGAGCTGGTACCGCGACCTACGTCGTTACGGCACAGTGCCACACGCAGGCTTCGGTCTAGGCTTTGAGCGTCTAGTATCTTACGTAACAGGTATGGGCAACGTTCGTGACGTGATCCCATTCCCACGTACTCCTCGCTCTGCGAACTTCTAATTACCTAGAGTGATACAGAATTAAAAAGACCTCCCAAGTGGAGGTCTTTTAGTTTGTGGCAGTTTCATCGTTTCTGTTATTTCAACTATTTCAGCGTCACACTCATTGCATTGTCGTTAACCGCACCAATCATGAGTGGCTTACCTACGTCACCCTCTTTGATTAACACTTGTGTGTTCACACTAGAGCTAGAATGCTGGGTTTTACTTTCTTGCATAGCAACAACGTCAACGAGGTAGCCCGACGACTGTTTTCTCACAAAGCCAGAAAAATCAACCTGCTCTTGATCATTGTTGATTTGGGCTTCGAACTGTTCGTTGGCTTGTATTTGAGCAACAAGCTCCGACTTTCCGTAGTGTAAGATCACCGATTCGGGCTCATCACCTTGATTAGCCGTGCAACCAAAAGTGATAGCAGACAGTGCCAGTAGCCATGCATGTTTCATAGTGTTTATTCCTAACTTCTATCTCATGAATCTAAGGCTTATTCTCATCATCTTTATCTGCCTTGGCGGCATACTTAACACCCAGTACGCACAAACCAAACATAATAAAGGGGATCACAGCCGCGGTGTATTCCGTCCACGCCATGTGAGAGAACGATTTCGCCAAAATAAGGTGCGCAAATACCAACAGAAATGCGCTAAAAATGGCAACGGCGATCAATCTTAATTCATGTTTTACCAACTGCTTTTTCATTGTCACTCCAATCATCACAATATTTCTGTATCCGATTGAAGCACAACCCAAGTAAACCACTCTGATACAGTTAGGTCAAAAAAGGATTAAACAGTTTCTTTAGTGAAGTAACTCACCCAATTTCCCCAAAGCCTGACACAGATTGTCATCAATGGGCAGAGAAGTATTCAAACGCAGATAGTCCTGATATTGCTCATCGACCGAGAACAACGCACCATGCGCAACAGTTACCTGCTGTGATAGTAAGGTGTGATGAACCGCTTTACTGCTTATCCCTTGAGGCAACTTAAGCCATAAGAAATAACCGCCAGTAGGAAGATAGTACTCAATAGATTTAGGCAAACACTCTTTCATTGTTTGCACAAACATAGCTTGGCGCTGTTCAAGCCCTTTACGCAACTTTCTTAGATGATTGTCATAGCTGTCATTTTGCAGGTAATGCGCAACTCCCTGTTGAATAGGTGCACTGCCAGATAGCGTCGACATCAGTTGAAGCTTTTGAACACGCTCGTTAAAGCGCTTGGTGATCACCCACCCCAACCGATAGCCGGGACAAAGACTTTTTGAAAGAGAGCCACAATGCAAAACGCGCTCTTGGTCATCATAGGTTTTCAGCGATGTAGGTTTCTTGTCGGAGAAATACAACTCTGCGTATACATCATCTTCAATCAGATACACATCATGTAGATTGGCAAGCTCAACAACACGTTGCTTTTGTTCGTCGCTCAACGAAGTGCCTGTTGGATTATGAAAGTTACTCATAAGCCAGCAAGCCTTAACGTTGTGCTGTGCAAAAGCTTGTTCCATCTGAGCCAAGGAATGCCCTTTCTCGGCATCTACCGAGATCTCAATGGCATTCAACCCTAGTCGTTCAATTGCTTGTAACGCACCATAAAATGTTGGCGACTCAATGACAACCGTATCCCCTGGCTCAGTAACCACTTGCAAACTGAGGTTGAGCGCTTCTAACGCGCCAGAGGTAATAACGATATCATCATGCGTTAAAGTCATGCCTTGCTGTATATAGCGCTGGGCAATCGAGCGGCGTAAAGAAGCACTACCCGGTGGTAGGTTATCTAACAAGGTATCTGGTCCCATTTTTCGCCCGGAACTGGCAAGGTTACGGTTTAGTGCTTCGAGAGGAAAAAGTGCTGGGTCAGGAAACGCGGAGCCTAGCTTTGTCGCGTTTGGCACGGTTTGTTGTTTGAGGAAATCGTACAACTCATCGTTTAGTGAAGTACGATACGCATTGTTATCAGCACCAGCAGCGTCGAGACGTTCGAGCTCAGCAGTAACAAAGTAACCCGACTGAGGTTTAGCAATCACCCAACCTTGCGCTTCGAGCAATTGATAGGCTTGTAACACAGTTCCTGTACTGACCGAATGGTTGCGGCTAGTGACACGCACGGAGGGCAACTTCTCTCCTGCTCTCCATGTATTTTGTTGAATTTGCGTTTTAAACAGCTCAGCCAGTTGGCGGTATCGGTTCATGCTTCCCTCATTTCTTACTACCGAGCGCACCTTAGCATACTTCACGCCCTGATTCCGATCTTCGACTTATCAAACTCGAAACGTAATTAATCAATCTTAGTGATATCAATTGACGTTACGAAATGAGAATTTATGTTCCATACTTTCAAAGGTATGAATATTCTACGGGAGGAAATGATGAAAATGTTTACGATGGATGACCTCTCTTATCGAGGCGTACACCAAGGGGTTCATAGCTGGGACCACCCAGAAGGCAATAACCCATATTATTGGCACCCAGATTGGTTGCACATCGCTGAGGATGCACTAGGGGTGCACCCAAAAGCAGAGCTCGATGTCCCAGAGGGTGAAGCAGCCACACCTGAGCATGCAAAGGCAGCAATTATCAAACATCTCAATGGGCAATAATATTGATTATACCCAAGTGACTTCAAGATGCGGGATTCAGTGCGCTGTCATTGATTCGAGGTCAAGGAGAACAACCGCTGCGGAATAGTTAGCTCTTTCCAAGTTGTTTGACTCAGAGGTCGAATCAACGACACGCTCCCAAAGGGCGAGGTTACTTGGGCATAAATACCTATTTTTCAGGCGGTTATTGCTAGGTGGGATCAACAAATATATCTGAATGAGAGCTGTGCAACGGAATGGATTATTTATCAACAAGATAAATAGATAGCAATCACATTAATTCCGATGACATCTGTTACATTTATAGAGTAATGGTGACGCACACCTCAACTCATGACTATGAGAGACGATAATAATGACGAAATACAACGAAAACGACATTCAATACAAAGGCGAATCTAATGGTGTTCACTCTTGGAGTACAACATCAGGTCAGCCTTACTACTGGCACCCAGATTGGTTGCACGTTGCTGAAGACGCAACGGGTTCTCATCCTAAACAAAAAATCGAAGTAGAATCCGCTGAAGCACCAACAGAAAAACATGCATTGAAAGCTATCCTTAAGCACATGAACGATTGGGCAACAGGCAAACTGTCTTCTAACCCAGACATCGAAACGAATGCACATGAATCACAAATGGATTTGAAAAAGTAATTCCTACCCTTTTTCATGTCGATGATTGAGACCAAGCCTCGCCATAGCGGGGCTTTTTTGTAAATCCTTCGCTATATCAATGTCACTTCAAGATGCTAGATTCAGAGTATTGTCACTATTCCCTCTTTACCAAAAGACAGCAAGGAAAACAGCGAAGCGGAATTGCAAGCTATATCCAAGTTGTTTGACGATGCTATTTAGTTAGCAAAGAACGTACTTCAGTGACAGGCTCCCGAAGGGCGAGTGGCTTTAGTTCACATGCTTCTTTAACAATTTTCGAATTAGCCCCCCTAGATCTTCAAATTGTTGCCTCACCTTCAAACCAAGCCATCCTCGCTGAAGCAAGCATCTCAAGGTTACTTGAGCATATACATAACAAATTTCTATCATTTATAAGAATCTATCGATAAAATTTCAGGTCTCGATTTTACTAGTGACAGATCAATCAACAGACATCAATTCCACAGTACCTCTCTCTTCTTGCTCAACTAATAGAGAAAACGATGCTGAGATTTGTCCAAAAAAGGATAACCATGGTGAATACTAACTACAATGCACCACTTACATTCCAACTTTACCTAGCTGCGGCGTTCTTTTTTGGCACATACGGTGGACGCGTCTGCCCGATGCTCAGCACGCTGAGCGTATACGAAGTGATCTTACATTGCGCGGTGGTTTTTACGTTCCTCTATCTTGTTCGCCACTTTATTCTTGTCTCACATCCTTTGATTGCACAAAACCGACAAGCCAAGCTTGATACTGTGTTGTTTACCGCTGTAAGTATTCCTTTTGCTGCGTACTATAACCTTCAATACGACTTTACCTTCGACAGCAATGTGAAAGTGTTGTTTGGTATGGCGCTCTTTGGCTTTTTAACTGGTTCTATCTTGCAACTGCAAAGCAAGCTGGTTCAATTTGACAGCCTACGTCAACAAAACCAATTTGGCTTTGCGTTATCAGGTCAGCGCCAATCCATGGTGAAACAAATGATAGGCATGATGATCGCCTTGCTCATCACCTTGACCACCATTTTGACCATGGTCGCAGTCAAAGACATTTATTGGTTGGAGCAAAACCCAGAGCAAATCACCAATGGGCTAGGCAAAATCAGCTTCATTAAAGAGTTGGTTTACATCGCACTTGTCGTCGGAGGCTATGTAATCGCGATTATGGTGCTTTGGACTCGCTTGATGCAAAAAATCTTGTTTAGCCAAGAGCAAGCTTTGCTGGAAGTGACACAAGGGAAAATTGCGCAACGTTTACCAGTTTTCCAACATGATGAGCTTGGCTCGATGGCCTGTTTAACTAACCAAATGCTCGACAGTTTGCAAGTTTCGCAAGATGAGGTCAAAGCCACGCGAGATGTTGCCATTGTCAGTTTGTCGGCATTGGCTGAATCACGTGATAATGAAACCGGTGCGCACATTATGCGCACGCAACAATATGTAAAAGTATTGGCTGAACATTTAAGCCAATTTGAACAACATTGTTCATTACTGACTCCAAATTATATCGAACTACTTTACAAATCGGCGCCGCTGCATGACGTCGGAAAAGTCGGTGTACCAGATAGCGTGTTACTAAAACCGGGAAAACTGACCGATGAAGAGTTTGAGATCATGAAAGGACATGCACAAATTGGTGCCGAAGCGCTGTCAATTGCTGAAAAACAGCTAGGAAGTAGTTCGTTTTTGCGCGTTGCTAAAGAGATTGCCCTAACACACCATGAAAAGTGGGATGGTAGTGGCTATCCAAATCAATTAAGCGGCGAGAACATCCCTTTATCCGGTCGTTTAATGGCATTAGCAGATGTGTATGACGCTCTTATTTCTAAGCGTGTATATAAGCCTGCTTTCAGCCATGACAAGGCGAAAGCCATCATCCTAGAGGGTAAAGGCAAACATTTCGATCCTCAAATCGTCGATGCATTTCTTGCAGTTGAAACCGAATTTCAACATATCGCACATCAATATCAAGATGAGCAAAACATCGCCGCTTAGCCAATTATCCCCCTCTTAAAACGCTTGTTAAGAGGGGTTTTTATATCAAAAGCCTCCGTTATGTTAGATTTCTGTTTCAAATCAAAACTTTTTTAAGTTTTCTTATCACTAACTGTTGTAACGAATATTGCTGAAAGGTATAAATGTCAGCAGACCCCTTCGATTAACATGGATGAAGATTATGTTTGAAAAAGTAGTTGCCGCTCCGGCTGACCCTATTCTTGGACTTACTGAAGAGTTTAAAAAAGATGCTCGCGCCGAAAAAATTAACCTAGGCGTTGGTATTTACAAGAACGAACAAGGTGAAACCCCTGTTCTTGCGACTGTTAAAAAAGCCGAAGCCGCACTGATTGAAACTGAAAAAACCAAATCTTACCTAACAATCGAAGGTACAGCAGAATACGGTCTAGCAGTACAAAAACTGCTTTTCGGCGCAGACGCGGAAATCGTTGCTGGCAAGCGTGCTAAAACAGCACAAGCACCAGGTGGCACAGGTGCTCTACGTGTAGCAGGTGAGTTCATTAAGCGTCAGCTTGGTGATGTGAAGATCTGGATCAGCAACCCTACTTGGGCAAACCACAATGGCGTATTCACTGCAGCTGGAATCGAAACAGCGCAATACAGCTACTACAACGCAGAAACCAAAGATAAAGACTTCGCTGCTATGGTTAACGACCTGCAAGGTGCATCTGAAGGTGACGTTGTTCTTCTGCATGGCTGCTGTCACAACCCTACAGGTATCGATCCAACAGCTGAAGAGTGGGAAACGCTGGCTAAGCTGGTTGCAGAGAAAAAACTGCTTCCTCTATTCGACTTCGCATACCAAGGCTTTGCTAAAGGTGTAGAAGAAGATGCAGCTGGTCTTCGTACTTTCGCTAAGTACAACAAAGAAATCCTAGTCGCGAGTTCTTTCTCTAAGAACTTCGGTCTATACAATGAGCGTGTTGGTGCATTCACTCTGGTTGCTGAATCAGAAGACGTTGCAACAACGGCGTTCTCACAAGTAAAAGCCATCATCCGTTCTATCTACTCTAACCCACCAGCGCACGGTAGCGCTGTTGTGACTCACATTCTTGGTGACGCAGACCTGCGCGCAGAATGGGAAGCAGAAGTAGCGGAAATGCGTGACCGAATCCAAGAGATGCGTGAACTATTCGTTGCTACTCTTAAGGCAGAAGGTGTGGATGCTGACTTCAGCTTCATCGAGCGCCAAAACGGTATGTTCTCGTTCTCTGGTCTATCCAAAGAGCAAGTAAACCGTCTGAAAGAAGAGTTCGGTATCTATATCGTAGGCTCAGGTCGTATCAGCGTTGCAGGTATGACAAAAGCAAACATGGGTCCTCTATGTAAAGGCATCGCTGCGGTTCTGTAATCGCGTCGAAAGTCACAAATTAAAAAGGTCAGCACTCGCTGACCTTTTTTGATTCTACCGCTTGTTGAAACGCCACTATACAAGGTGGCGCTACACTCCTATGAACTAATACACAAACTTAAAGCTAATTCCAACTTCATTGATGTGATCTGACGGTTGACCTTGATAATCGGTGTCACGGAACTGGTAATAAAGACCGGTACCAATCACGCGATGCCATTGGTAGTTAAAGGCAATCTTATAGTTGTTCTCGTCGACGATATCACTTCGATTCAAGTGCACTTCTGCCGTCCCCATTAGCTTTTCACTAAATAGGTAATTTGCGCCAAACGTGACGCCTTGAATAAACTCGCTATCCGAGGACAGTGTACGGTCGGTTTTATCATCAGTCGCTTTGGCTTTAATTGCGCCAAGCCCATAAATCCCGTAGATATCAAACTTCTCGTTGACGCCATAACGATAACCACCACCGAACAACAAACGGTCAATACGCAAAGTGAAATTGTCTGGGTGGAAAAATTGCGCCGAGTAGTCAACGTTAAACAGCCAGTTATCGGTAAATAGGTAATTACCGCCAAGCCCTAGAGTGGTAGCGTTAGAATTATCGAGCCACTCTTCATTCGTTGTCCCGGCACCAATGTCTAAATTAATGTGCTCGTAACCAAACTTCTCGACCTGTTCTGACTCTGAGGCAACGCCCATTAGTGGTAATGCTACAAGAGGTGCCGCGAATAATAGTCTTACCATTCTACTTCCTTCCATGAGTGTCATCCAAAACTCTTCTTTAATACGCCCATTGTATTGATTTAATTCGGCATCTTGATGACAGCGTAGCCGAATTGATGGCGATTTGCCGTGCGACTTGTCCGAATCTTATCATTGCGCACGAAAAACAGTGATCCGATAAGATTCTGTTTTAAAACTAAGTTAAGATTACCCTATCACTTGCAAACCAAAAGGCACCTTAATGGAAGCAGAACTTCTCGAGATATATAACTTTCTCGCCAAGTATCCCCCATTCAACGAGCTTCCGGAAGAAACGCTCACCAAAGTGACCGAGAACATCGAAATCTCATACTATCGTCAAGATACTCCCGTCATTCATTTCGGCGACCAGATCCACGATCTATACATGGTTCGTAGTGGCGTGGTTGAGGTCTATCGACGCAAAGGTGAACTTTACAACCGACTCGACGAGGGTGACCTTTTTGGTCAAATGGGGCTTCTGACCAACAACAAAGTTCGCTTCCCAGTAAAAGCGATAGAAGATTCCCTACTCTACTGCATTCCTCAAGACATTTTCCAAGAACTGTATGATAACTTCGACTCATTCGCTGATTTTGTTGAAGTAGAGAACAGTGCTCGTTTGCGCCAAGCAGTGTCAGAAAACAACGATGCCAATGACCTAACCACTTCTAAGGTCAAAACCTTATTAACCCGTGACGCACCGACGATTGAACGTGGACAGACGATCCAAGAAGCCGCGCAATTGATGGCGCAAGACAATGTTTCTTCATTGTTGATTGTGGACCCAGACTTTGTGCTGGACGAAGAAGACCCACAATCTCCGGTGCTAGGTATCATTACCGACCGTGATTTGTGTACCCGAGTTTTAGCCGAAGGCTTATCACCGCAAGACGATGTCTCCACGGTGATGACCACTGAGGTTATCTCACTCGATCATAACGCATACGTATATGAAGCCATGCTGACCATGTTGCGCTACAACGTGCATCATTTGCCAGTGGTTAAAGATCAAATGCCGATTGGTATTATCGAAGCTACCGATATTGTACGTTATGAATCGCAAAACTCACTGTTGCTGGTCAGTAGTATCTTCCAGCAGCAAAGCATCGAAGATTTAGCGATTGTGGCAGAAGAAGTAAAGAGCAGTTTTGTTCGCTTGGTCAACGAAGACGCCAACTCACACATGGTGGGCAGCGCGATGTCGGTGATCGGTCGCAGCTTTAAGCAACGCCTTTTAGAAATGGCAGAAGAAGAACTCGGTCCACCTCCTATCCCTTATTGCTTCCTTGCTCTTGGTTCAATGGGGCGCGACGAACAGTTGCTGGTCACTGACCAAGACAATGCAATCATCCTAGATGACACCTACAAAGAAGAGAAACACGGTAAATACTTTGAGGCTCTCGCACAATATGTCAGTGATGGTTTGAACGTATGCGGTTACAAATACTGTACTGGCGACATTATGGCGACCAACCCGATGTGGCGAATGACCCGCTCACAATGGGAAGAATGCTTTGCCGATTGGATTGATGACCCCAATCCAAAAGCGCTACTCAATGCATCCATCTTCTTTGATTTAGATGGGGTTTACGGCCGCTTAAAATGGGCAGAGCAGCTCACCAGCTTCATCGTACGTCGTGCCCGCAAGAACAATCGCTTCCTAGCCTGCTTGGCACGTAACGCATTAAATCGAACTCCACCACTTGGCTTCTTCAAAGACTTTGTGATGGAAAAAGACGGTCAGCATAAAAACTCAATCAACTTGAAACGCCGTGGTACTGCGCCATTGGTCGATCTGATCCGCGTTCATTCTCTGGCGGTAGGCTCACGTGCACAGAATTCATTTGAGCGTCTCGATGACATCATTGATGCTGGCATCTTACCAAAAGGGCGCGCACAAGATCTTAAAGACGCCATGGAGTTCATCTCAATGGTGCGTATCCGCCACCAAGCAATTGATGTTGAGTTAGGTATTGAACCAGACAACAACATTGAGCCTGAAAACTTGTCGGATTTTGAACGTCGTAATTTGAAAGATGCGTTCCAGATCCTAAGTAATGGTCAGAACTTCCTTAAGTTCCGCTATCAGGCTAGTAACAAGTTTAAGTGAGGCGTGAAGTGATAAAGAAGTTATTTCAAAAGCCGAGTATTCAGTGGCCAGTGAAGTTTCAGCAGAAACTTGAGCGTGCCACTGATGAACGCTTAGTCGCCTTTTACGGTAAAGCGCTGCCAGCACCTGAAACGCCACTATCCCAAGTGGAGTTCGTTGCGCTTGATTTTGAGACTACCGGTTTGAACCCACAAAAAAACGGCATCATCACCATTGGTTTGGTGCCGTTCGATCTCAATCGAATTTTCCTACGCCAAGCAAAGCACTGGAAGGTGCGACCACAGGAAAAACTCGATGAAGAATCAGTCATCATTCATGGTATCACTCACAGTGAACTGATTGACGCTCCCGATCTGGGTGAAATCCTCGCTCCCTTGCTAGAAAGCTTAGCGGGTAAGATTGTAGTGGTACATTACCGCCGTATCGAGCGTGAGTTTCTCGACCAAGCACTGCGCTCTCGTATTGGTGAAGGTATTGAGTTTCCAGTTCTTGATACGTTGCAAATTGAAGAAAACATTCAACAAAAAGCAGCGGGCGGTCTTTGGAACAAGCTCAAGGGCAATAAGCCAAAATCATTACGCTTAGCCCAGTCTCGCCGTCGTTATGGCTTACCAGACTATACACCGCACCATGCTCTAACCGATGCCATTGCTACAGCAGAGCTGCTGCAAGCCCAAATTGCCCATCATTATAACCCAGAGCAACCTATCAGTAGCCTGTGGTTGTAATTCGGCTTACGTTATCTTTGAGCAACAAAAAAGGAGCCATATGGCTCCTTTTTATTCAAAACAACAAAAGCTTACAGCTTAAAGCGTCTGATCTCTTGTTCTAGCTCGTGAGAAAGCTCAGACAGGTGCGCTGCTTGCTCAGCCGCCTGATGCGCTTCCACAGAAAGCTCATTCGATACGTCACGAATGCCCTCTGTATTACGAGTAATCTCAGTGGTTACTGACGCTTGCTCTTCTGCTGCTGAAGCAATTTGAGTTGCCATATCACTGATTCGCTCTACCGCAGAGTGAATTTGCGTCAGGCTAACTGCCGCAGAGTTTGCATCATCCACGCTAGTATCTGCTAGACGACGACTGTCATCCATAATACCCACCGCTTTCGCCGTAGTACCTTGCAGCATTTCGATGGTTTCTTGAATCTCTTGCGTTGAAGCGTGAGTACGTTGGCTCAACACACGAACTTCATCCGCAACCACCGCAAAACCGCGACCTTGTTCACCAGCACGCGCTGCTTCAATCGCCGCATTCAGTGCCAGTAAGTTGGTTTGTTCGGCAATACCTTGAATAGTCGAAAGAATCGTATTAATCGCGTTACCGTGCGCTTCTAGCTCTTGAATCACGTTGGTCGCGACTTGAACTTCTTGCGCTAGGTTTTGGATCGAACCTTGCGTTTGCGTTACTTGACCAGAGCCATGCACACATGCTTGTACCGCTTCTTCCGAGCTTGATGCTGTGTTGTCCGCGTTACCAGCAATCTCTTGTGTTGCTGCCGCCATTTCGTTAACCGCAGTCGCCACCATGTTGATTTCGTCTTGCTGATAAGAAATACGCTGGCTACGTTCTTCGGCTTGCTGTGCCGTTGTACGAGCTTGCTCAGACAGTGCGGACGATACGTGACTTAGTTTCGTCACCATCGTGTGCATATTGCCGACAAAACGGTTGAAGTTATCAGCCAGCTTGCCGACTTCGTCATCACTGCGCGGTTCTAGACGTTGCGTCAAGTCACCTTCACCAGAAGCAATTTCTTCCAATGCTTGTGAAACACGACCCAAATCGCGGAACAAGAAACCTACTAGCCATGAAACAGCAACAATCACGACGATAGTGATCAACACAGCGGTGATCAGCATTTCTCGTAACAATTGAGCGTGGCTTGCCTCTTCTGTTGCACGATCCATTTCAATCGCAAACATCCAATGTGTGCCAGGCACTTTACTGAAGTAGTAAAGCTTCTCTTTGCCTTTGATTGTTGCACTTTCAATCGCACCAGAGTTGGCTGCGCGCTCAATAGAATCTTTAGAAAATTCTTTAGAAAGGTCGGTGATTGGCTTAAGCGTTAGGCTCTTATTTGGATGAGCAAGGAAAGTGCCATCGTTCATATCGATCAGCATTGCATGAGCATTGTCACCTGCGTCTAGGCTGATGACGTCATTGATCAACTGGTCAATCAGTACATCTGCACCGACAACACCAATGAACTTACCGTTTTTCATTACTGGCTCAGCAATTGTCACCAACAGCGCGTTAGTGATAGCGTCTTGGTAAGCTTCTGTGATGATTTGCTTGCCTGCTGCGTTTGCGTCTTTGTACCAAGGACGCGTGCGAGGATCGTAATCAGCACGGTTACGCTCGGGATGAGAACGATACATACCACCTTCTGGTGTACCTAAGAAGATATCGTCAAAGCCACCAGCTTTACGTGCTTGTTGTAGGAAAGGCACAACGTCTTGCTCAGTTGAGTAGTCGTTGAAAGCCGTCGCAATATCTTTACGAATTGCCACCCAGTCAGAAATACCTTCTGAAGCGGCGTTACTTAGGCTTTGTGCTCGTGAATAGACACCTGAACGCGTCTGATCAAGAAGTTGACCAGCCGACAACCAAGTCAGTGCTGTTGCCATCACAACAACAGCAGAGAGGCTTGCGCCAATTAGCTTTTGTTTTAATGATAATTTCATAATTATTATAGAGGTTGGGAGAACAGTTAAGGTGGGTGAATATTACACATTTTTTAATCACTAATCACGAGATTTTACTAATAAAAATAAAACATTAACTCATTGTAAATTAATGACTTATTTCGTCATTATTTTGTCTACCGTCAGAAAAATCACACAAAAAAAGCCAGCAAAACGCTGGCTTTTTTAACTTACTAATATTTAAGTAATATTTATAAATCTTATCAATTATTGACGTTCGGTTCTCATACCCATAAGCAGGCTGACACACATCGCCAATAAAACGACGGTAAATGGCAGTGCAGTAGAAATTGCACCCGCTTGCAGCGCTTGAACAGCTTCAGAACCACCGATCCACAGTAATGCAACCGCAATCGCACCTTCCATGAATGCCCAGAATACACGCTGTAACACTGGCGCGTCGACTTTACCACCAGCGGTGATGCTGTCGATAACCAATGAGCCTGAGTCTGAAGAAGTAATAAAGAATACCAATACTAGTACGACTGCAATGATGGATAGCATGTTACCGAATGGCAATACATCGAACATTTGGAACATCGCAAGGGAAACATCAGTCAAACCATTTGCACCTAGCTCGCCCACATTATTGATCACTTGGTCGATAGCAAGACCACCGAATGTCGACATCCAAATCAAGGTAACTGCTGTCGGTACAATTAGAACCGCAGTGATGAATTCACGAACGGTACGACCGCGTGAAACTCGAGCGATAAACATACCTACAAATGGTGACCATGAGATCCACCAAGCCCAGTAGAATACTGTCCAACCTTGGAACCAAGCTTCATCAGTACGATCAAACGGATTACTCAGTGGAATAATATTCTCAACATAAGCCATCAATGTGGTTGGCACAGAGCCTAGTGTTACCGCCCAGCCGATCAAACCAACAAGGATAAGCAATAAGAAAGCAATCACCATGTTGATGTTACTGATGACTTTTACCCCGCCATCAATACCACGAACAACAGAAACAACCGCCAATAGCGTAACAACGGTGATAACGACAATTTGCAGTCCTAGTCCTGGTTCAACGCCAAAGACATGGTGAATACCACTTGCCGCTTGTTGTGCACCTAGACCTAGAGAAGTCGCCAGACCAAACAAGGTTGCCAATACCGCTAGAATATCCACGATGTGACCTGCCCAACCCCATGCGCGATCGCCCAATAACGGGTAGAAAATCGAGCGCATTGAAAGCGGCAGACCTTTGTTGTAAGTAAAGAAAGCAAGAGATAGTGCCACGACACCGTAAATCGCCCATGGGTGTAGACCCCAGTGGAACATGGTCGCACCTAGTGCTAGCTTCGCGGCTTCTGGTGTGTTTGCTTCTACACCCAACGGGGTTTCATACCAACCAGTGAAGTACGCTACTGGCTCTGCCACACTCCAGAACATCAAACCGATACCCATACCAGCAGCAAACAACATGGCCAGCCAGGACATGAATGAGTAATCAGCGACAGCATCTTTACCACCAAGGCGAATCTTACCCATTGGTGAAACGATGAGAGCTAAACAGAAGATAACGAAGATGTTACCAGAGATAATAAACAGCCAGTCAAAAGAACCGATGATTTTCCACTTAATGCCGTCGAGTGCGGTCTTAGCGGTGTGTGCGTCCAGCACAAGTGCAGCAATAAGAAACAGTGCAATGAAACCAGCACTGATACCAAAAACAGGATTATGTACGTCAAAACCCCATTTCTGGACGTTGTCTTGACCAACCGTATAGTCGGTACTGTCGATACTGTACTTATCTATACCTTTTGTCATTATTCCTCTCTTTTTATGTTCAATCTTCTTAACAAGGCATTAAAAATCATTTGAACACGATACATTTTATTTTCCATGAAAGTGGAAGATCCTACCATTTGAGGCGTTTTTGTCTATCTTTTGCTGATAAAAAATCCAATAACTTACATTTCAATCAGAAAAGTGTAGCTAAAAAAGCGGAAACAACCACAGTAATACTTAGACCACAAACATTTCTTACTATAATAATTCTAGTCGTTGCTTTTTTCCTCGCTCAATGACCTTAAAAACAATAAGGAGAGCCAAGGCAAATTATTGAAAATTGGTGTCGCGATCCCTAACGAAGCCCTTTAAATAACAGCGCATTTGAGTTAGTGTCGCCTCGTTACATGATCCCTTAATGACTGGATTACGAAATTGGAAAAGTACGAAGAAGTTTTGGTCTCGATTCGTCAGATCATCCGCGCTATTGATTTACATTCTAAGAAGTTAAGCAAAGAGTCTGGTTTGACGGCTCCTCAGCTGATCCTGATGCGTGCCATTAGTGAATTAAATAACGTCACTATCAAACAATTGTCTAGCCATACCAACATGAGTCAGGCAACGGCGACCACTATCCTTGACCGCTTAGAGCGCAACCAACTTGTTGAGCGCCGCCGCAGTGTCGAAGACAAGCGTAAAGTTCACGCGGTATTGACCGAGAAGGGACAAGAAGCCTTAAAACAGGCCCCGACGCCATTGCAAGAGCATTTTATTAGCCGCTTCCAAAAGCTGGAAGAGTGGGAACAGAGCTTGCTTTTGTCTTCTGTGCAGCGCATCTCGACCATGATGAATGCAGAAGATATTGATGTTGCCCCTATGCTTGAACTTGGCAGTATTACCAAGCCTGAATAAGTATCCCTTCGAGCGCTCTGATGTATGAAAGCATGAGGGCGCCCCTGCCTACTCTATCAATCCTGTTTCAAAAGCGTATTTCGCCAACTCAGCCGTCGAGTGCAAATCCAGTTTGTGTTTGATGTTATGGCGGTGCGTTTCTACCGTTCGATAGCTAATGTCCAACAGCGTCGCAATCTTTTTGCTGCTGTTTCCTTGCGCCACTAACTTAAGTACCGCTTCTTCCCTGCGGCTAAGTGGGTTCGGCTTTTGCGCTGCCGGGACGACATCCTGCGTAAATAAGGTCTGGGTAACGGATTCGCAAAAGTAAGTCGATCCTTGGTTCACCGTTTTTATTGCTTGCACCATTTTCTCTGCTGAAATTTCTTTCAGCATGTAACCTACCGCGCCAGCTTGCATCACCTTCATGATGTATTCACGGTTGTCGTGCATGGTGAGCATTAAAATTTTGCTCTCTGGACGCTCTTCCTTAATTACGCCAGTAGCTTCAATGCCATTCATGATTGGCATACTGATATCCATCAAGATGACATCTGGATTGAGAAGCTTTGATACTTCAATTGCCTCAAGCCCATTACTCGCCGTACCAATCACATCAATATCAGGTTCCAGTTCCAAACGCGCCATAAAACCATCAAGCACCACCTGATGGTCATCAACTATCACCACGCTAATTGGTTTATCCATAAACTAATCCATCCAAATCTAACAATACGGTGATTTCCGTCCCCAAACCGGGCTCGCTCATGAGTTCAAACTCGCCTCCGATAAACTCAACACGCTCACGCATGTTCCGCAATCCAATTCCTTGTCGGTGCACTGAAGGGTTGACCATAAAACCCGTACCGTCGTCTCGTATCAGTAATTGCAGCATATTGCCCATTTTTTGCAAAATTACTGTGACCTTTTTTGCTTTGGCGTGCTTCTCAATGTTGTTTAAAGATTCCTGAGCCACACGATACAAGGTTGTAGCCACTTCAGATTTCAACTTCACTTGCTCGGTATCAAAATGGCTATCGATGTCCATACCAGAGTGCGAATGAAAATCTTGCAATAGTGTAGAAAGCGCGGCTTCTAAGCCAATATCATCCAAGGCACTTGGTCTCAGTTGGTGAGAAATATGGCGTACTTCATTAATCGCAGTGATCAACGAGCGTTGAGATTTATCTAGGTGAGCTTTGAGCTTTTCATCTTCAATACGATGCGCCATCAAATCGAGGTGACATTTGCTCGAAACCAGCAATTGATTGATGCCATCATGGAGCTCTCTCGCCAGATGTTTTTTCTCATCTTCTTGGAACATCACCGTTTTGTGGGCAAGCTCTTTTAGGTTCTTATCCGCTAAACGATGCTCGTGTAAATTGATGGCAAGTGTCAATACGATGATCACCGCCACCGTAACCACCAGAATAATCACCACGGTGAAAAAGGTAGTCTCGATATTTTGATTGATTGCCGCACGCATATTGGCGACTTCACGGCTCACATCTTCAATATACAACCCAGTGCCAATCATCCAATCCCATTTATCAAGCCATGCCGCATAGCTCAGCTTAGGTACCACCTCCCCCGTAGAGGGCTTTTGCCATAGATATTGATGGAACCCGCCCCCAAGCTGCGCTTGATAAAGCAGAGCCTCAATCAGGTGATCGCCATTTTCATCTTGAATATGCAGTAAATTTTGTCCGACTAAGTCCGGGAGAATGGGATGAACAAGGTTCGTACCGTGCTTATCGTAGGCAAAGAAATACCCGTCTGAACCGTAACGTAAGCGGTTTAGGATCGCTTTTACGCGCGCTTTCGCGTCAGCCTCTTCAAGCATAGGATCGTTATAGATATGGGAAATGGCATCAAAGGCGAGATCTACGGTATCTTTTAGTGCCACTTCTTTGGATTGAATTAAGTTCTGATGAAAGATTTCCACCTCACGCTGCCCCAAGGTTTTCGCTTGGTAAATGGAAATCCAACTGATACTGGCTGACACCAAAACCACAGGGATCAGTGCCAACAAGATTAACTTGGCTTTGAGAGGCATCCTTTCCCTCCAATGAAACGCTGATTTGGCTTGGGGCTGTTGACCTTTCGCGATTAAAATCGGTTCGAAACATCAACAGCCCCTGATATTTAATCAGCTTAACAACTTGTCTCAAAAGGTGAAAATTTTCACATCACAATTCCTTGCTTCTTACTTGCATTAGGACATGCCATAGAATCCTGGGAAAAATAACAATGAAGCAAGTACCACAATCTGAATCGCAATGAATGGCATCACACCGCGGTAGATATCCCGAGTGGTCACGCCTGCCGGAGCCACACCTTTTAGGTAGAACAAACTAAAACCAAAAGGCGGTGTTAGGAATGAGGTCTGCAGGTTCATCGCAATCAAAATCGCAAACCAAGTCATGTTGATACCCATCAACTCGGCAACAGGTGCAATGATTGGCACGATAATGAAACAGATTTCTACGAAGTCGATGAAGAACCCAAGGATAAGGATGACTAACATGGTAATTATCAAGAAGCCCCATTTTTCACCCGGAAGTTCTAACATCCACTCTTCAACAAGGTAATCCCCCCCAGTGTACGTAAACGCCATTGAGAATGCCGTTGCCCCGAGCAAAATCGCAAAGACCATCGCGGTCACTTTTACGGTCTCTTTCGAAGCTTCATACACCATCGACCAACTAAACTGTTTGTAAAGCAACGACAATACAATTGCACCAGCCCCACCCAGTGCTGCGGACTCTGTTGGGGTAGCAATACCCGCAAAGATAGAGCCGAGAACAACAATAATCAGCGCCAACGGTGGCAGTACGGCTTTCAACGCAGTAATCACTTCTTCTTTACGACTGATAGACTCATCACGCTCGATAGGCTGGGCTGCTTCAGGGTTCAGTTTGGCGTAAATCAAAATGTAGATCACATACGCGCCCACCAGCACCAATCCCGGCCACACTGCGGCTTGGAACAAATCCCCGACTGGTACACCGAGAACATCCCCCAGAAGAATCAAAACTATGGAAGGCGGAATGATTTGACCTAACGTGCCCGACGCACAGATGGTGCCACAAGCCAATCCTTTGTCGTAATTGTACTTAAGCATCACTGGCAAGGAGATCAACCCCATTGCCACTACCGATGCACCGACTACCCCCGTTGATGCGGCAAGCAAGGCACCCACCAACACGGTTGAAATGGCAATACCACCGCGAATACCACCAAACAAACGCCCCATCGACTCAAGCAATTGCTCAGCCAATCGGGTCTTTTGCAACACTAATCCCATGAAGACAAACAGAGGTACTGCCATCAGTACCGTATTCTCCATGATGGATTGAATGCGATAAGGCATGAAAGCAAACATCTCAATGCCTTCTGCCCATACGCCAAAAATTAATGCGATGCCGCCAAAGGTGAAGGCGACAGGAAAACCAAGCAGTAGCGCAAATAACGCCACAAAAAACATCACTATACCGATCATACTGAATTCCTTTTACGACTTACCGTTGTTACCGGCATAGATAAGATGAGGGTTAACAATTTTGTTGATGGAATGAAGCAGCAAACCAACCCCGCTTACCGCCATAAACAAAAACGAAAGTGGGATCATACCTTTAATGATCCATCGGTATGGCAAACCACCCGGATCTCCGGATGTTTCGCCCAGCGCGTAACTCTCTTTGGCAAAGTCGACACCAAACCAAGCAACCAATAGGCAAAAGGGAAACAAAAAAAGTAAAGTGCCTAAAATGTCGATTATGGACTGCGCTTTGTATGACAAGCGCTCATAGAAAATATCGACGCGCACGTGCCCGCCGGATTTAATTGCGTAAGGCACACCAAGTAAAAACACGGCAGAGAAAAGGTGCCATTCCATTTCTTGAAAGGCGATCGAGACGTCATTGAACACATAGCGCATGACAACGTCGTACACCACGTTCGCTAGCAACAAAATAAATAAGATGCTGGATAACCAGCCTAGAAAATCACCGAAGCGGTTAAAGATTCGCTCAATATAAATAAGGCTTCTCATTCCGAACTCCATGGAACGTGGGGGAGATTGGCTCCGCTGGTTCGCGGAGCACTTGTTATGACCTTCTCTAAGAGAAGTTTTCTTGGGCTTCATTGGCAGGCTAAATCACTCGAAATAGCCTGCGATACGAAGTTATTGCTGAGCTTGGCTGTTTAAGTAAGCTCGGTGTGAAATGTCAGACCAAGGGCGTACTTGCTCGATGTAGCTTGCTTGTGACTCTTGGATTTCTTTCGCTAGCGCGTCTTTCTCAGCATGCTGTTTTAGCAAACGCTCGTTCGCTTCTCGCAGTGCTGAAATCACCTCAGGTGGGAAGTCTTTAACTTGTACGTCTGGGTATTCTGATTGGATAGATGCCCAGTTCTTACCACTTTCATGTTTAGACTGCGTGTACATATCGTAAGCCGCCGCTTTCATCGCTACTTGCAAGATCGCTTTTAGATCATCCGGTAGGCGTTCCCAAGTACGTTTGTTCACTAGGAACTGCAGTTCGGTACCTGGCTCATGCCAACCTGTATAGTAGTAAGGAGCAATTTTGTGGAAGCCCATACGCAAATCCAGAGATGGTCCTACCCACTCCAATGCATCAATCGTGCGTCGCTCAAGAGAAGTGTATAGCTCACCCGGTGCGATGTTTGTTGGTTTTGCACCCAGCTCTGCGAGAATTTCCCCAGCGAAACCCGGGATACGCATTTTCAGACCTTTTAGATCATCTACTGATTTGATTTCTTTCTGGAACCAACCGCCCATCTGGGTATCGGTGTTACCACCAGGGAAAGACAGCAAGTTATGCGGAGAATAAACCTTCTCCATCAACTCCATACCACCACCGTAGTAAAACCATGCGTACTGTTCTGTTGGCAACATACCGAAAGGCATAGAGGTGAAGTAAAGGGTGTTTGGTACTTTGCCTTTCCAGTAATAAGAAGCGGAATGTCCCATGTCGTACTGACCGGATTTCACCATATCAAACACGCCAAGCGGCGCTTTATGCTTGTTTGCGGAATCAATACGAATTTGTAGGCGTCCGTTTGACATTTCTTCTGCCATTTTCGCCATGTTCTTTGTTGCATCACCGAAGATAGGGAAATTCGGTCCCCAAGTCTCCGCTAGTTTCAAGCGATACACTTTATCGTCAGCAGCGTTAGCAGAAGTCGCTACAAATGCCATGGTTGCTACCATCGCTGTCGCTTTGAGTACTCGTTTCAAAGATTTTTGGATAAGACTCATCGTTCACGTCCTTTGTCACCAAGGTTATTGTTGTCATCCATTACATAAGGATTCGATATAGAAGATGGGACATTACTTGGAAGTAAGAAATGGGCATGAACACGCAACAAATCGGTGTCTATAAGCTAGGCTTAGTCGTTAGTATTACGTATTTCTGCGTAGGCGATAAGCGATCATCATGAAACAAAGTCGTAAAATCAGAATGTTATCTATTTCATTTGGAGAAAGCAGCATAGAAACCACGTACGTGGTTAACTGCGAAAGAATTTACACAGTATTTAATAAATTGTGACAAATGACGGATTTGTATCGTTAGAATGCTCAATTATGGAAGGGAAAAAGCCGCTCTTAAGGTAAAAAAATACCCCGGTCAATGCCGAGGTATTTAATGCAAAAAACAGAATTACAGCGGTAATTAAACTGCTTTATAGATAACTTTGTTACCTGCTAACTGCTCTTTTTGAACTAGGTTTTCTTCAAGAAGCTTCTTCAGTGCGCCAGTAGCCCATGATGCCGCTTTAGTGTCTTCTTGACCAGCAGCCAGACCGATACCTTTAGGGTTGATACCTTCTGCGTTTGCTACAACGATATCTAGTACTTGTTGCTGCTTAGGAGTAAGTGCAACCTCAACCGTTTTTGCTGCAGCTACTTTCTTCTCAGCTACTGCTTTTTCAGCAACAGCTTTTTTAGCAACGGAAGGTGCTGCTGCTTTCTCAACAACAGGTTTAGCCGCCTTCGGTGCTGCAACTACGTTTGCTACTGTCGCTTTAATGCGTTTTTGCAGTTTCATCTGCACTTTACGCTTATGAGCAAGTCTCATTGAATATTTCTCCAGTTCACTGCATCTCAGCAGGGATGAAAATTTGAAGCGCGTTTTATACCAAAAATCACAAACGATTTGTAGGTTTTAGCGGCGAAACGCGATGAAAAATGCGCTCATTGCATAGAACGTCTACTATTTAATCAGATAAATTGTGAACGGATTTATTGAATACTGGGTATAAAAACAGAGGTTCTTTGTTTCTGATAAGCAAGCAAATGAATATCAAAAACAAGAGTCTCAACACCATTGTTCAATGAGGCTAAAAGCATGGAAACGCGGCATCTCAGCAACTCACATTTCAAATCTGACTCCCCCATCAACAAATTGATCATGTTTATGGTTGTCACGATTACCTTATTTCTGGTTTTAATTGCTCCAGGATGGAAACAAGCCATGTTGTCGGTGATCTTGATGGCACTCATCGTTGGCTTTGCCATTGTAATGATCAAAAAGAGCCAGGTCTCTTTCACGCTCACCGCTTCTCATTTCCAGCAACATCTTTTCAAAGGCGGCTGGGTACTTCGTTGGAAAGACATTGATTCAATCGGTATTTGCACCTACGAGCAAGAAGGTTGGCATCAGCCTTTACCTTGGATTGGTATTCGCTTGAAGCACTATTCCCCTTATCTCAACTCGATCTGTCCTCGAATCGCAACGGAAATTTTATTAGGGCAACGAGCTTTGCTTTACTTAGGCGCAAGACAAAATAATTGCGAAACAAAATTTGAAGATATGGTGTTAGACCCCGCTCCATACATTAATCAAGAAGGCATGCATTACGAAGGTCTACAAGCCATGCTGGCGAATAGAATGAAGTATCAGAGGCAGTTTTACGGCTATGACGTGTTTATTTCAGCCAGTGACTTAGACCGAGAAGCTGAAGAGTTTGTAGGATTGGCTCGACGTTACTTAGCTGCCGCCGAGCCAGATGCTTAATTCAATGCGCCTTAATATAGAGGCATTTCGTCTGCAACGAATGGGTTTGTCTTGCGTTCATGACCAAACGTCGATTGTGGGCCATGCCCAGGAACGAAAGTTACATCGTTGCCGAGTGGCCACAGCTTTTCTTTGATCGAACTTATCAATGTATTGAAGTCCCCTTGAGGGAAATCTGTACGACCTACACTGCCGTTAAACAAAACATCACCAACGAAAGCAAGACGAGCTTCTTCACTGTAAAGCACAACGTGACCAGGCGTATGTCCAGGCGTATGAATAACATCTAAAGTTTGGTTGCCAAAAGAGACCTTATCGCCCTCATTTAGCCATTGATGTGGTTCAAACGCTTCAGTCAATGGGAACCCAAACATTTGACTCTGACCTTCCAAGCCTTGCAACCAGAAGTTATCCGCTTTGTGTGGCCCAACAATTTCAGTGCCACCAAGAAGAGCAGATAATGGTTCAGTGCCGCCCACATGGTCTAAGTGACCGTGTGTCAGAACTAGGTTTACAACCTCAACACCCAACTCTTTGATCAGCATTGCCAGTTGCTTTTCATCACCACCCGGGTCAACCACAATGCCCTTCATGGTTTCATCACACCAGACAATAGAACAGTTTTGAGAGAAAGATGTTACGGGAACAACTTGGTACTTCAGAGCCATAGATAACCTATACCGAATAAATTTTCGTGAAAACTGCGGCAACTATGACACTAAGCCAAAGTGACTTCAAGCGCTGAGCCATGGGTAATTAACGACTTTCTACGTCAATAAATTAAGTCTTAGGCAGGCACTACCAAGAACGTACTGCGCCGGTATCGATATGTACAAAGTTACTGCGTGGGTAATAGCCAACACCACCCGCTTTTAAACTTAATGCGGCATCACGCACGGTCGAAAGCTTGACGCCATCTAAGCGAAAATCGATCGCTTTGCCTTCCATGTGCATGCTTTTCTTTGCCACGCCAGAAGAGTTGTTGCGTAGCGATGCATTCGTTAGAGGCGAACGGTACCCTGAAATCACAATTACCTCTGCATCGGTACCTATCAGTGCTTGGATCTGACTGATTTGATCAAATAAGCGGCGGTCCATTGGATGGATTTCGTTGCGACGATGGTCACGACAAAACTTATCAAGCCGTTTAAGTTCCTCGTCCACATAAGTACTACCGTTGAAGTAGCATGACTCCAAAAGCTCACCAGTATTGAGATTATTCATCGCAAGCACACGAGGTTCATCAGGCAATGAAGCCCAAGACAAACTTGGCATCGCCGAGGCGACCACAACACCACCAGCGGTCATTTTAAGAAAATCACGACGGGAAAAATTACGACTTACCATGACAAATATACTGCTCAATTACTGTACGAGCAGCGGACATTACCGAAACCTATTTAACGCGTCAAATGCATAAACCGGTCCGGCTTGTCGCTTTTAGGCTGGATTTTTTGCTTACTTATTGAACAAAAAACAGATTTTCTTAATTGTAAATTTTCTTAAATTAAGTGTGCCCTTTACCCTTGGTCGTCGTATTGATAAATATCATCACGGTAGTAGAGCGTGCCTTCTTCTAACCACGCGGTTTGATAAATGATGTGCACTTGAATTCGCTCACTCAAAGGCACTGAGGTGTTGGAGCGACGTCCACTTTGACGTTTTTTCGCTAACCGTTCTTCAAGACCTTGCGTTTTAAAGAGCAACTCAGCAAGTTGATCAGCATGCTCAACGCGAACACACCCTGAGCTGAACGCTCTCCGATCTTGATCGAACAAGTTTTTGCTTGGAGTATCGTGTAGATAGATTGCTTGTGGGTTCGGCATATTAAACTTGTACAACCCTAAAGCATTGTGCGAACCCGATGACTGTCTCATCCGGTAAGGAAAGCTTCTTGGGTTGACCTTTGCCCAGTTAATTGTGGTTGGGTCAATGATCTCTTGCGAGGTCCATGATCGGATGATCTGGATATTATGCTCGATCAGATACATGGGATTGCGCTTCACCTTAGGGATGATGTCCTTAACCATGATCTTCCAAGGAACATTCCAAGTTGGGTTTAAGATAACGGAATCGAGCGTGCCCGTCATGATTGGGGTCTTGCGTGATGCTCTCCCCACCACTACTTTGGATTCAAACAGTGCTTGTCCTTGATGCCAGTAGGTCACTTCGTAACCGGGGACATTGACAAACACCACATTGTCACGCTCTTTTGCCCAAATCCGCGAGCGCTCTGCGTTAAGTGCTAGAGAGTGCAATCGTTGCTCAGGAGAGAAGTTGATCCAGCGAATCGTATTGGGGCCGATGATACCGTCTTGCTTCAAGCCATGAATACGTTGAAACTCCATCACCGCCAGTTCTAGGTTTTCATCATAACGTGTGGTCTCTGTGTCTAAATGACCGACTTCAACGCCCACGATTTGCATCCGCGCTATCAGGCTCGATTTATCAAATAGCTCGTCTCCGACTCTCGCCAATCTCTGCTCTTGCTGATACAAAGGGAATTCAAACTGCGCGTAAGTCGATAATGAAGCAAAGGCGGTATTAAATGATGCATCCATTTGTAGGGGGGAGCGAAGTTCGGCAAGAAACTGGTCAAGTTTGCCTACCGTGATTTCATTACTCAACAACGACAGCGTTTCGATACTTGGCGCAGGCAGTTTGACGTGAACTTTATTTGCAAATAGCCAATTGATGCCTTCTTGTGGAACTTGTTCAAGGTAGGACAAATACATGAGGAGTGAATCACTCATCACCAGATCAAAGTCAAGCTCATCACCTTGTTCGCGTACTTGTTCAATACGTCGCAGTTGGTCATCAAATTCAGAGGTCACATCCGCCAATGCCACCAGCTCAATTTGAAAGATGAGTTGATCAACATCAGTTTCATTTTCCCAGTTGAGACGGTAGTTGGTGCTTTGGTAAAGCTGATCGATGACATCTGGATAGTGGATCATCTTCTCCACAGACAACTGCTCAACCGCGCCCTCTTGCTCTGTTTGTGCAGATGCATCGGGAGAAACCACGGTTGAAAAGCTGCAAAACGGCACCAAAAGTGCCGTTATCATTATGAGTCTAGCAATCACTGAAACGATCCCTTCGTTACGTGCCATAAAAAAAGTATGGCAAATATCTCACGGGTTGCCGCTTTAAAATTAAGAATCTGCAAACGAAAATGCCAACAAGATCCTCAATAAGATGTTACTTAATGATCTTTCTAGACAATTCTCGCCCAGTGGTTATCCCATTGAACGCCGCTAGCAAAAGTATTCTTTGACTCTGTAGGTCTTTGTTCGACCACTCTCCCTGCGCCAGAGCTGACGCGAAACTCATCACCGTAAGTGACGACACCAGAAGCATCTGGTAGTGCATTCAATTCAACCAACTGTCCGGTGGATTTCGACCAAATACCGTAACAACTTCCCGGAGGTGATGTTGCTAATATCCAATCTTCTGTCGCAGCAATGCTTGCCACATAATGATTAAAACGCGCCCACTGCTCCGGTTCAGCTTGCAAATCTTGCATCTCACCACCACGCGTATGCATGGCGATCAAAGCTGGGTATTCATCCGGCTCACCACGATATTGCTGACCGCAAAGCACTGTCTCAACACCATCATGTGCAAGGTGACGAATACTCAGCTTATGATCGGGTAAAAACACTTGGTCTAATAATTCTCCTTCTTGCGAAAGATAGCTCAGACTTGGCGTCATGGTATTTAGATTAAGCGGCTCACGTCCATTCGTGTGGACGCCACCAACACCAATGGCTAAAGCACCGTCAGGCATCATGATGACTTCATGAGGTCCGAGACCAAATCCGCTCAATTCATCGATTTTTTGATACTGCCTTTGCGCATCATAAACTCCGATGATCCCTCGGCTTGTTCCCCTTTCCCCCTCAGTAGCAAATAAGTAATGACCATCATGGGAGTAAACACCATGCCCATAGAAATGGCGGTCCACTTTTGCTAACTCCAGTTTGACCATTTGCTCCGAACGATAGTCAAACACCATAAAAAAGGTGCCGGGACGACGACCAAAGACAACCGCATGACCTTGCGGGTTGGTCGCCACGCCATGACCCCGTTCAGGGATTGGCAGCGAAGACAGCGGCATGCCATGTTCATCGGCAACTACGGCAGCGTATTTGTCGCGTCCAATGATAGAGCAGCCAATCAAAGCAGGCTCGCGTGTGTTTGTTGAAGTGCAACCGAACGGCAGAACAGGGGCAGCCGCTCCAAACAAAGCGGCTTTCAGTAAGGTTCGGCGAGTTTGATCAGTCACCATCGGTTGCATTGAATCCTATAACGACACCAAGTTCGATAGCCACCTCTTCGTGGATCAGATACTTCAGTTGCTCAAGCTTGTTGTATTGTGCGAGAACCATTCGATAACCGTCTTTGGTTTGCAGCGCGGCAAACAAGCTTTTATCTTCAGGCCACGTATCCAATGCCATATCAAATTGATGAACAACACGATCAGCTAATTCACTATGCCCCTGCTCACGAAGCAATGCATCTAAACCAGAGCCGTTAGCAAGATAGAGAGCCTGTAACGCTTCAAGGTTAGCCTTCAAGTTAGACAATGAGGTTTGTGAACGCCATGATTCTGAGAAATAAGGACGCGGTTTGCCTATTTTGGCCAATGGACGGCTCAGCTTCTTCATACTGTATTCTAATTGATTAGACAGCAACGAAATGTACTCAGACTCCCACTCCGTCATGTCTAATGACTTCCATGGGTTTTGTGCCCATGAATCTGCAATGATGCTTGCTTTGTTATTAAGGTTTTCTGCAATCGCAACACTGGTAGCACACGTATTGCTATTAGTAGATAAACTCGACGCCTTGTCGTAAAGCAACCATTCCAGCGCACCCAACCCTTGTACTGTTACGCTTTGAGTCGAAATATCCTCTGCGCTCCAAATTTGGTCAGACTTCGTTAAGACCGACATTTTTCGTCCAGTCGTGTTCTTCTTGTCTGGCCAAAATTGCACATTCCAGCTCTGCTCTAATGCAGTCGCAGGTCCACGCTCTTGCCCTTGTAATGCCATCCACGCCAACATGGTTTGATGCCATTGTTGCTTAATTTGCGCATCGGCTTTCATATGTGAAGCACAGTATTCTGTGAGGCTCTGCTCTAACTTGGTTGTCTGAGTTACAAACGCCTGTGCCGCGTTAAACTCCACCTCGTATACGTTTTGTGAAATATGGCTTGTACTCTCGGGCTCAACAGAGCTTGACCCGTTTGTCGATTGGCAGCCAGCCAAACTTAACGTTGCGGCAATCGCACTCACTAACAAAGTTATTTTCATGGTTGGCTCCTTATAGAGAATTCAGGAATGCGATCAATGCATCGCGTTCTTTCTTGTTGAGCGCTAAAACGTTTTGCTTAGCCGTTTCTGCCTCGCCGCCGTGCCACAATACGGCTTCCATTAAGTTACGTGCACGACCATCATGTAAGAAGTAAGTATGACCATTCACCTCTTCGGTATAACCAATCCCCCATAACGGCGCGGTTCGCCATTCACGACCATTCGCTAGGTACTCAGGACGGTTATCTGCCAAGCCGTCACCCATGTCATGCAGAAGCATATCGGTATAAGGGTGAATAAGTTGCTCAGAAAGAGCCGGTAATTCCGGTCGCTTAGCGGTTTTTACGCTCGTCTTGTGGCAACTTTCGCAGCCAGAAGACGCAAAAATCTGCTGACCAAGCTGAACCTCGGGATCATTGATATTTCGACGTGCCGGTACTGCGAGATGTTGACTATAGAACTCAACAAAATCGAGGATATTTTTACTCACCTCTGGTTTGCCGCCATTAGGCATGTCATCACAAATCGTCTGCTTAGAAGTGCAGTTTTCGTTCGGGAACAAATGACTAGTCAGACCCACATCGCCGTTAAATGCAGCGGCGTTTTGTTGCATGAGCGTCGGTTGCCCTG
The DNA here is from genome assembly GCF_022347645.1 of Vibrio sp. MMH1-50. Taxonomy (NCBI): domain Bacteria; kingdom Pseudomonadati; phylum Pseudomonadota; class Gammaproteobacteria; order Vibrionales; family Vibrionaceae; genus Vibrio; species Vibrio sp. MMH1-50. Next base: position 70,975 of record NZ_JAKRGG010000014.1, on the reverse strand, counting down.
CTTTCCAGCCAAATCGACCAATTGAGAAATCGTCTTTTTCGATGTCCCACACTTTATTCACTTTGCCAGAGATACCATCTTTGTTTGTATCTTGCTCGTCAGCCCAAGCCAGCAACGTTTTATCGGGAATGCTCTCCAGCAAACCAAGACCGATCATTGGCGGAGCAACACGCGCAGAGAACTCTGTATCAGGGTGCATCGCCCCATAACCTAAATCCGTAATTTGCAGCACTGGCTTTCTGAGTACGACCTTGGTGCCATCTTTAAAAGTAACTGGCACGTCGGTGTAACTGATATTGATTTTGCCTTCCGGCGTTTGATCTTGCAGTGCAAAATCTTGTAGCTGCCCACCGTAAGTTGGCTCAGGGATACCGCCATCTTTGATGTACGCTTTTTTCTGCTCCGGAGTCATTGCTGGAATACTGAGGCGCACTAGCATAGAGACCGCATGCAAATCGTCTTTTTCCGGCGGATGACCACGCCCATCTTTGATATGGCAGTTTTGGCAACCATTCGTGTTAAACAAAGGTCCCAGTCCATCGCGAGCGTCTGTTGATGCAGGCGCTTGTACCCAAGGGTTACGGAAGAAACTGTTGCCGACACTAAAGTCCAGCCGTTTGCTCATCGGCAGGTTGGCAGCAGGAAGAGAATACGCGTTAGCGCCGTCTTTTTTGACGCTGGTTTTGCCACCAGACTTAACATCATAAGCCATGGCAGAAGAAGAAAGGAGCGCGACTAGCGCAGAATATAGGTATGGCTTCATATCATTGCTCTACTAATACGACAGGTGTGATAACAACGAGCTCAAACGGCAAAAGGGCTCACGAAGAGCCCTTATTTATTATGGTTTTCTTATTAAAACTCGTGATCAGCAGTATCAGGGCTTAAGCTGTCGATACCGACGATGTTCGCCGCTCGCTCAATCGCACCTGTTTGAGCTACCAATGACATAATCGTGTCATTGACTAACGCATTGCCTTGCGTATTACCAGCTGCGATCAACTGGTCAAAGTGTTGGTTATTCTTCTCTGCAGAAGTAACCAGCTCGCCCACTTGGCTACGTGTTGTATCAAACTGCTTTTGGATCTCTTTTGCCGCTTGTTTGTCTTTTTGAGCGACTAAATCCGCAATACTTGGACCAGACAGTTCTTTTCCATCAACACCTTTGTACGTACCTGTGTAAACGTTGTAGATGCCTTGCTCATTGTAGTAATGAGAGTTATGCGTGTTGTCTGAGAAACAATCGTGCTCATCTTCAGTAGAGTTTGCCTCTAGCGCTACTTTCATACGTTCGCCCGCTAGTTCACCTAGAGACAGAGAGCCCATGCCGAACAACATCTTACGAAGACCATTATCCGCAGATTCGCTTAGAAGCTCTTCACGGTAATTACCTTTTACTTCCGAAGACCACTGCTTCTCCATCCACTCAAGATCCTGAACCAACAGATCTGCAGCCGCTTTTAGGTACTCACCACGACGGTCACAATGATCATTCGTACATTCAGAACCAACCACAAAGTCAGTATAAGCGCGCTGACCCGCACCCGCATTTGTGCCATTTAGATCTTGGCCCCAAAGTAGGAATTCAATCGCGTGGTAACCAGAAGCAACGTTTGCTTCAGAGCCACCCACTTCGTTTAGATCCGCTAGCAACTCTGGTGTAATTTTTGAAACGTCTAGCTTAGACGCACCAATTTGTAGGCTTGTGTTTGCGATGATATTTGCTGCAGCACCTTCGTTACCAAGCTCATATTGGTAATCGGAAGCGACATAGTCAATCAGACCTTCATCGAGCGGCCATGCGTTAAGCTGACCTTCCCAATCATCGACGATTGCGTTACCAAAACGGAAAACTTCAGACTGTTGGTATGGTACGCGAGCGTCAAGCCAAGCTTGTTTAACTTCTTCAAGCTTTTTCGCTGATGGGGATTCAAGAAACTCATCGATTTTTACGTCGAGTGTTTTCGCTGTAGTCACAGAATCAGCGAACACGGCGTGTGCCACGTCAGCATAATGTTCGACCACTTGTTGTTTAGTTACTGTCGCAGCAACCGTAGAACCACTGGCAATGAGGAGTGATGCAGCAATAGATTGGACTAATACTGTTTTTGCATTCATCTGAAGCATCCTTGTTGAGCATTTTAATTATCGTATTGGTAGTGCTAATTATTCTTATTTGCACTTTTGTCCCGAGATAATACAAATTTACAATTTATTTGCAACTCCAGATACAAAAAAAGCCTCATAAAAATGAGGCCTTTAACAGTCATTATTGTCAAATTTATCTTTAAGATTAAACCTTTAGGTGGTGTTTCCCGTGTGAAACCTTTGCTTTAAGATAATTTTCATTGCCATCTTTAATGTGCGCTGAAGTGTTGACAACCTCTGTAATTTCAATTCCGTATTCCGATAACTCACGGATTTTTTTAGGGTTATTAGTTACGAGACGGATTTTTCCAACCCCTAACGCCTCAAGCATTTGTGCCGCCTCGGTGAAATCGCGCAAGTCATCATCAAAGCCTAGGTGGTTGTTGGCTTCATATGTGTTCATACCCTGGCTTTGTAAACGGTACGCATCAATTTTGTTGTACAAACCGATCCCGCGACCTTCTTGGCGAAGATATAAGATAATGCCACCTGACTCACCCATTCGGTTGATGGTTTCTTCCAATTGCTCGCCACAGTCACAGCGTGAAGAGTGGAACACATCACCAGTCAGACACTCAGAGTGCATGCGCACTAAAGGCATGTCTTGTGTTTGGTCTGCTTGCTTAAAGATAATTGCTACATGCTCTTTATCCGTCTTCAGACCGCGAAAAGACAGGATTTCGGCATCAATGTTACTGTTAGCCCCGACTTTAAAATCTACTCTGGCACGTACTTCCGCCATATCTACACTCACTCGATTTATTGCTTGATGCATGTTCGTTATTGCATTCATGGGATTGTTCTCATTTGCTCTTCAACTATGGGGATTGATACCGCATTTTTCAATGTTGAGATCACAACGAGCCCTATTCTTATGTGTGACAAGCTTGGAAATCCTATCGGAATAACACCCGCTAGCCGACTTTACAATTGTTATAATATAACATTTATGACGAACTACAATAAAAAAACCCCAGACATATTTGCCTGGGGTTTAGAAAGAGTTATTAAAATCTGGCATTCAATGCGTTTGGCTTCGCTTCCATACGGCGAGCTCAATCCAGACCGCTTCGAGTTCTTGAATTTCCTCGTCGGTCAACACCGCGAGAGATGAAGTGACTTGAGGCAGTTTCGGTGACTGCAATGCACGAATCTGCGAATAAAAGTCCCTTTTTAATTGCGTTATAACTGAATCCACTGCGTACACCTATTCATTCTTTATTACTCCTCCAGCTCAATTTATATCGTTTGCTATTCGCTGAAGCATTCATAAATTCGAGAAAATGATAACATTCTGTTTGTTATGTGCACAATTTATTTTTAATAGTGGAATAACGGTCACATTAATCACGCCTTATCATTCGGATCGAATATAGGACAAAAAAGATCAAAAATAACGCCGGAAGGATCCACAGCATGGCAGTAGAATAATTAAATGGTGGTTTATATAGAACAATATTCCCATAACGAGTCACCAAATAATCTTTCACTTCTTGATCTGAATGGCCTTCATTCACCATGGTATACACTTTCAAACGCAGGTCTTTTGCAGCCTGCGCGTTTGACTCAACTAAGTTTTGGTTCTGACACTGCGGACAGCGTAATGTCTTGGCTAATCTCGTTGCGCGTTGTTGCAGTTCAATAGAATGAAACTCAAACAGATCAACATTCTGCACAATTTCTTCACTCTTTAGCGAAGAAGAAAATAACGCAAACGTGACTAGCATGAGAAATAGATAATTAAATCGAAACATTCAAATAACCTGAAAATATATCGTTCCATTTATCCGAAGTTAACTCACCTCGATATTTGATCAACACCTTGCCATTTTGATCAATCAAATACGTTTCTGGTGTTCCAATAACCCCTAGCTCAACTGCAAGCCTACCATTTGGATCACTGATCACCTCTGTGTATGGATTTCGTTTAGAGCTCAAATATTCACGAGCAGCTTGATCGTTGTCTCGATAATTCAGTCCAATAATAACGACACCAAGCTCAGCAAGTTGCAATAATTCTTCATGTTCACGCTTGCATATGCCGCACCAAGATGCCCAAACATTCAGTAATTTATACTGTTCCTTTTTAAAAACTTGCTGAGTGACGTCATTACCCGAAAGTAAAGACGTGGCGGTAAATTCAGGGATGGATAAATTGCGCTGCTGAGACAATTCGACATTCGGTCTATCTGATAACGCGATAGTCGCTACAACAGCAAATGCAATCACACTCGCGACTAACCCTGCTAGTTTAAGCGTATTTCTCGGTCGCATTGAATGCCTCTTTTCTTTTCGTCATTAATGTCGTGCACATACCTAGCACCGCTAGAATGCCGCCGATCCAGATCCACCAGATCCCAGCCCGATACTGCACTTTAATCGCATAAGCATGAATATCGACTTTATCACCTAACGTCACATAGTAATCCCCATACCACCGCGAGCGAATCGCTGGTTCGGTCATATTCATCACTCGCACAGGGTAATGGCGTTTCTCTGGCATAAAGTTGAGACGGCTACCGTCCTCAAGGCGCAGATCGATCATTCCTTGCTCGGCGGTGTAGTTTGGACCTACTCGCCACTCTATCCCATGATAGTCGATGCTAATATCAGCTCTTTGAGACGTAGTACCCGGTTCTACACGCAGATTATATTCATATGAATAGTCACTATTAAACACAGCTCCGCAACATGCTACCGCAAAGCCAATATGCGCAAACACCATTGGTAACCGCAAACGTCTATTTTCTGTTTTAAATAGCATTAAGGCATGTGACACTCCGACCCACGTTGACAATACTAGCGTGATAAGGCTTGTCAGATGAATAACGTCGACAGTAAAGATAAAAGCACACCCGACAACAAACGAGATCGCGCCTGCAGTTCCGGTTTGGGAAGCCATCGTCTGATTGATGCCTTTACTCCATTTCAGGATGGGCATTAGCACAAGAGCAACGAGCGCTAGCAGGCTTAAAGGGAAGATAAGGCTGTTAAAATACGGTGCTCCTACTGAAATATTCCCCAACCCCAAGAGTTGATAAAGCATAGGGTAAAAGGTGCCGAGAAAGACGATTGCTGTCGTCATAACGAGCAATCCAATTGCAAAATAAACGGTGTAGGCTCGGCTGGTTAATGTGCGAAGTTGAAAACGGGCGATATGTTCGCCTTTGGTGATAAGCAAGGCAAAAGTCACAATCACTAGCAGACACAGCACGCTAAGCAATACAAGACCTTTGGTTGGATCTACAGCAAATGCATGCACCGAAGTGAGCACACCAGAACGCACCACAAATGTGCCGAGAATACTCAAGCTGAATGTTGCAAAAGCTAACGCATAAGTGCTCCAAATTGCCCCCTTGTTTCTCGTCGCAATGACCCCACTATGAAGTAACGCACTACCAGTTAGCCAAGGAAGCAACGACGCATTTTCTACTGGGTCCCAGAACCACCAGCCACCCCATCCAAGTTCGTTATAAGCCCACCAAGATCCAACGATGATACCCAACGTGAGAGTGCCCCAAGCAAAAAGTACTGGACCACGTGCTGCGTTATACCATTCATGAATTGGTCGCGGACCTAACAGCGCCGCTAGAGCAAATGCCAAAATTGCCGCATAACCAACGTAGCCCAAATACAGCAAAGGTGGATGAATAATCAGCCCTACGTCTTGCAACATCGGATTCAAATCCCGCCCTTGTGTAGCCAACTCTTGCGCGTATTCAAATGGATTAGAAGTAAGGAGTGTAAACCACGCAAACACCGCAATCAGAATATTCATAATACCTAAACAATCAGCGGTGTATTGCCCACTAATAGGTAACTTGCGTGCTATGTAGGAAGCCCAAAGACTTAACGTGACCACCCAGAACAACATCGACCCTTGGTGTCCTCCCCATGCGGCAGCAATTTTAAACGCCATGGGCAATTGGCTATTAGAATGAGTGACCACGTACTCTAAGGCGAAGTTGTCCTGAATAAAACTGATGATCAATAGGGTTAAACAAACTAAAGAGGCTAAGCTGATGATGTGTGACATCGCTATTTGATGGGGCAATACCACCTTCTTATTCATGGCGCGCCTCATCCAATGCAATAATGCCGTACAAGTCGATGCGACACCGACCAGTATCAATAAGAAAAATCCCAGCTCAGCCTCCATTTTTCCTCCTTTATACGATGGTCATTTGACCGGCATAGAGAATGAAGGTACGAAGCATCAAAACCCCAACCAAACTCAAAGAAGTCACCACGAACACATAGCCACCTTTGTGACGAACTTCGGCAGGCGTCAACCAATTGAGCGTCAAAGGCATTAACATGCCGATGAGGATCACGCCTCCCCAGAACCATTGTGCCCAAAAACCCGTCGATATCGCATTCCAAGCCGCGACTTCGTTCTGACCACCGCTGAAGATCAGTCCGGTAAAGAAGGTAACTAGGACAAACAACTCAAACAATACGACTGGGCGTTCAAATCCGTGTACCCATGACACACTAGGACTGCTGGTTGGTTCTTTAAATACCAAGATACCAAACATCAAACTGGCCGCAGCACCGGAAGACAAACTTGAAAATAGGAACAAGATTGGTAGCACTGGGTTGTTGAGCATTGGGTAAGTCTTGAGTGCAGACAATAAGAAGCCTGTGTATGCAGCGAGTACAATCGCCAAGAAACCTAAGAACAATTCTACGGCATTATTCGCTTTACCTGCTTTGATCAAGACAGTATCCGCCAAATCGAGCAATTTGCTCGGCAATTTTCCTTCACAAAAACGGATGATTTGATGACGGAAAATAGTGCCAATCCACACGAACAAAACAATCATATAGACTTGGAACAGGATGACGCCCATCGACATAACTGACGTCGGGTTGTAGTAAATCATGATCTTCCAAAACTCGAGAGGTTTGGTTAAGTGGAAAATCAAAATCACTAAGCCCGAGATAATGCCAAATGGTGCTAGCCAAGCCATTGCTTTCATGATGCCATTATTCGCCGGATCACCTTCAATGACTTTGCGCTTAAGATAGAGCGCTATCATCACAGCTCCTGCCGACATGCCCGCTAAGAATAAGTAAATCGCGATGATCCAATCCCAGACTAACGAGTCAAAATGGAAAGCACTTTCAAAGCCGTTCATGATGATACCTCCCCTTTACTATGCGGAATTTTGTACAGCTTAGGTTGCGTACCCAAATGTGATTTATCGCGGTACACCACGTGGCTTTCTATCGCTTTACTCACGTCACTCGTTGGATCGTTCAGATCGCCAAATATCAGCGCTTTAGTTGGGCAAGATTCAACACAAGCTGGTTGTTTACCTTGCGCTAAATTGGTGTCTCTACAGAAGTTACATTTGTCCGCAGAATGGTCGACGGGATTAAAGAAACGCACTTGATAAGGACAAGCAGCAAGACAGTAACCACAACCGACACACTTTTCCTTGTGTACATCGACAATACCAGTCGCTTCATCTTTATAGGCAGCCCCTGTTGGGCATACATATACACAAGGAGGGTTATCACAATGCTGGCAGGACTCTCGAGTGAACTGATACTCCACGTCAGGAAATTCACCAATCGGTTCACCACGGTGAATTTTAAGGCGTGTCACGCCATCAGGCACCTTATTTACTTCTCTACAGGCATCAGTACAGGCAGTACACCCAATACAAGCGTTCTCATCATGCACCATACCTAAACGTTTACCTTGTTCACTGTCGCTGGCATAAAGAGAGGAGCTCACAACAGAGGTGCCTGCAACGCCCGTGGTCAATATCAATGCGCCGCTGCCGGCTAAAAAGTTTCTTCTCGAACATTTCATGCTATCTCTCCTCTTCTTTTGCGAGCTCAGGTTTGACGGCAAATTCAGAGTGACAATCCACGCACTGTTTGATCAGTTGCTTTCTGTCGTACGACAGCGCTTTAGTTTTGGCGGCGTGTACATCATGACAATTTGAACAAGTGAGATTTTTAGCATGCACATCATGTGTCCAGTGGCTTTCTCTTAGCTTTGTTGGTGTATGACAATCCACACACTGGCTGTTCGCTTTGAGGATCAAGCTTGGGTCTAAGAACACTTTGTCGTGCACCGCTTTCGATTGAGCCGCTGAAAACTTGATTACATCAGGCGCGCCTTCTCGATGGTCAGGACCGATATTACTATGGCAGTTGGTGCAATTAAGCTGTTTACCCTGACTGAGTAACGCTTGAGGATCATGCGAAAGGTTCAGAGTCTCTTTGGCATCCTTGTGACATTGCAGACATTTATAGTCTCTGTCACGGATTAACTCGACTTGATGACGCTCAGATTGAGCTCCATCAATTGGCTCTGAAGAAGTCGCATGGGCGGCGATGGTAAAACCATAGATGGCAAGGATGAAGAGAAATTTCAGCATTGTCTCTATGGTCAATTTTATATTGCCCATATTTTTCTTTCCTTAGCTCGATAATAATTGATAACTATTCTCAACTATTTATTTGAGCGACAATTAATTTCCTCTGAAGATATTTTCCAAATCTTCAAATGACATCAATTCTTATTTCGGAAAGCCACAACGCTAAACCTATATTTATAATACCTCTATTATTCATAAGGGGTAGAAACACCTGTTCAAAAAGCGAACTAAATCACCCTATTTTTAAAATGGTTAAAAAGCCAACCCCTTATCAAACAAGACATTAACCACTACCCCTTTAGGGGTATATAAATCTAAATATGATTGAGATCACTGGTGTAAATTGATCTAAAACAAGACAAGTTTCGCTCACTATTTCATCTCCTTAATTAACTAATAATATTAACTTTAGATCTCCGATTCTTATTTGGAATAGCTCCTCACAACGCTGCTAATAAAAACGAATATGGAGATAACACCGTGAGCATAAAACACTGGATGAGCGCACCAATCGCGGTTGCGACCTTATTCGCCAGCCAATTATTTTTGGCCGGCGCTCCGTTGGCAGCAGAAGAGAAAGGTCTCATGGACCCTCGCAATGATGCCTTTGAGCAACAACACCCTGACCAATACCACTCATGGAAAGCCACCTCTGAGAGCGAACATATTGAAGATGCCCTAGGCGAAGATCCGAACATGGTAATCTTATGGGCAGGCTATGGATTCGCGAAAGACTACAACAAGGCACGCGGTCACTTTTACGCACTCGATGATGTTCGCCAAACTCTACGTACCGGTGCACCTAGCGATGAGAAGTCCGGTCCCATGCCAATGGCGTGTTGGAGCTGTAAAAGCCCAGATGTGGCGCGTGTGATTGAAGAGCGAGGTGAAGACGGTTATTTCGAAGGGAAATGGGCACGTTTAGGCTCAGAAATCGTCAACCCGATCGGTTGTTCTGACTGTCATGACACACGCTCTGAAGAGTTTAAGAAAGGTGAGCCTGCTTTAGCATTGACCCGTCCATACGTAGAACGTGCATTCGATACAATAGGCAAAAACTTTGATCAGCAATCTCGCCTAGATAAACAAGCATCAGTATGTGCGCAATGTCACGTAGAGTACTACTTTACGGGTCCGACGAAAGCCGTCAAATTCCCATGGGACATGGGCACTACCGTTAATGACATGGAGAAATACTACGACGCGCTAAATTTCAAAGATTGGACGCATGCAGTCTCCAAGGCACCAATGTTGAAAGCACAGCACCCGGGTTACGAAACGTGGCGTGATGGTATCCATGGCAAAAACAAAGTGGTCTGCGTGGACTGTCACATGCCTAAAGTAACCAAAGAAGACGGCACAGTTTACACCGATCACAAAGTGGGTAACCCATTTGATCGTTTCGAAGACACGTGTGCGCAATGTCATACCCAAACCAAAGAACAGCTGCAAGGCATCGTTTCGACTCGCAAAGCGCAAGTACTGAACATGAAGCTCACTGCCGAGAAGCAAATCGTGGCAGCGCACTTTGAGGCAGGAGCTGCATGGAAAGCCGGGGCAACAGAAGAAGAGATGCAACCTATCCTTCAAGATATCCGCCATGCACAATGGCGTTGGGATTACGCAATTGCCTCTCATGGCGTTCATATGCACGCGCCTGAAGTGGCACTTGAAGTACTGGGTACTGCAGTCGACCGCGCAGCAGACGCCCGTACTAAGCTGGTTCGTTTACTAGCGACGAAAGGCATTACTGACCCAGTACAGATCCCTGATATTTCAACTAAGGCCAAAGCACAACAAGCTCTTGGGATGGATATGGAAAAAATGAACGCGGACAAGAAACACTTCTTAGAGACCGTGGTTCCAGATTGGGATAAAGCAGCAGCGGAGCGCGAAGCAACGTACTAATCAACTAAGATAACACCATGCAAAGTACAGGGCGCACAATGCGCCCTTTTTGTTTGATCGTAGGAAAAGACGAACTAAACCCAGCTCGCCTTATAATTAACGGCGAGGAAGTCTCGGTCTGGGCTGTATATTTGGACGTGTTTTAGGCATTTGAATGCTAGGTTTTGCTACCGGGCGTTGAACTTTTGTCTCTGGTCGCGTTTCTCTTTGTTGCACTTTTTCTTTCAATGCTTTGTCTTGCATCAACGCTGGTTCGATGCGTTCCGGACGATTCTCCCATTTAGTTTGAATCTCCTGCTTTTGTTCTTCTGGTAGCGATTGCCAGTGATCGTCAAGCTGACGTTTCATGGTGTCGATGTTGGCGGACATATCATCGTCTTTCCAATCTTCAACTTTGTCTTTGATGGATTGTTGTTGTTCTTCATCCAAACCGTTCCACCACGCTTCCAACTTCTCTTTATACTCGTCATCGTTATCACAACAACCTGGGTAGTAGTAAATCCAATAATCATCATGATCGTACCACCATGGGTCGTAGTAACCAGAAGCGTAATAAGCCGAAGATGAGGAACCGGAATGATCGGAAGAGGTACAACCCGCCAACACGGAACCGCATAGCACCGCTAATATCCCTAACGCTTTATTGTTCATTCATCACCCACTTTCCTTTTACTGCTCCAGAGGCTGTTTATCTTTCGCGGTTAATTTTAGACGCCCCTTTGGGGTAACGTTTATTGGTCACTTCTACTGCGTTTTTGGCTTCTCATAAAGACGAACTGCACATCAAAACCTCTGCTTTGTGTAAAGGCCCAACAATTCGCTGCAGAAATCAGCACGAAGGGTCAACAGCCCCCTAATTATATGCTTACAACAACTCTTTCGCTTTGTTGATTGAGTTTATGATTTGTACACGATCCAAATTAGGATCATTGGAATCTAATAATAGTACCCAGGTATCAATGGCTTCTTGAAAACGAAATGACAAAAAGTGGTCATTTGCAATCAAAGACAAAGCGGCTTCATTGTGCGGCTCGAGCTGTAAGGCTTGCTCAAGTAGCAGAGTGACTTCTTCCGTCATGGATTGTTGGTGGAGGTAATATAGTGTGGTGGCTTTCGCGGCAAGTTGGGTGGCACTAACAACGTCACTAAGCTGAATAGCATAATCAAAACAAATCAATGCTCCATCAAGCTCCCCTTCAACAAGATAGCCCTGCCCTAATTGAAACCACAATGCTGCATTATTTGGGTCTTCGCGCAACTGGTCTTGGATCTCTTGCATGATATCCCGTGCATTGGTCATACGTGACATCTCGGCTTGCATTGTTGGCGGTGGCGTTTGTCGCAAGAGTAAAAAGCTTGCACTAGTAACAACCAAAACTAAAGTACAAAGCCCAAACCATTGAGCCGGTTTGACCTTTGAAGCGCTGAGCGATAACACCACGACGAATAATCCCATCAGAGTGATGGCAACGAAGAACCAAGCAGACATAATGTACCCCACAAGCAAATATTGGTTTAGTTTACTGACTTCCTCTCAATATTGCGTTGATACAGATACAAAAAAGCCGAGCGTAATGCTCGGCTTTCAAACTTAGATGTAAAGGAAAAGATTACTCTTCTTCAGAACCTTCTGCTGCGTCATCCGCTGCTGGTGCTTCAGGCGTTTGATCTTCTGCATTTGCTTCTGTTGCTTCCGCTTCTTCGCCTTCTGGCAGTTCTACTTCTTCAACTTCATCAATACGCTGCAAACCAACCACTGACTCATCTTCAGCTGTACGGATAAGTGTTACACCTTGAGTATTACGACCAACTTGGCTAACTTCCGCAACACGTGTACGAACTAGAGTACCAGCGTCGGTGATCATCATCATCTCGTCGCCTTCTTCTACTTGTACCGCGCCAACTACTGGACCGTTACGCTCAGAAACCTTGATAGACACAACGCCCTGAGTTGCACGACCTTTCGTTGGGTATTCCGCTAGTTCAGTACGTTTACCGTAACCGTTTTGAGTAACCGTTAGGATATCGCCTTCGTTTGATGGAACGATCAAAGAAACCACTTGATCATCATCTGCTAGCTTCATACCGCGAACACCTGCCGCTGTACGACCCATTGCACGTACTTTGTCTTCGCTAAAGCGAACCACTTTACCTGCTTTAGAGAACAGCATGATATCGCTTGAACCTGTAGTGATATCAACGCCGATCAAAGAGTCATCATCACGTAGGTTAACGGCGATCAGACCGTTTGAACGTACGTTAGCAAACTGGTTCAGAGGAGTCTTCTTAACCGTACCGTCACCCGTAGCCATGAAGATAAACTTCTCTGGAGAGAACTCATCTACCGGAAGGATTGCCGTGATACGTTCACCTTCCTCAAGTGGAAGGATGTTTACGATTGGCTTACCACGTGCAGTACGAGTTGCATGAGGTAATTGGTAAACTTTCAGACGGTAAGTCTTACCACGAGTTGAGAAACACAGAATGTTATCGTGAGTATTTGCAACAAGTAGACGCTCGATGAAGTCTTCATCTTTCATCTTCGTTGCACTCTTACCTTTACCACCACGACGCTGAGCTTCGTAGTCGCTTAGGATTTGGTACTTAACATAACCTTCGTGAGACAGAGTTACTACTACGTCTTCACGAGCGATCAGCTCTTCCATGTCAATGTCATGGCTAGCTGCTGTGATTTCTGTACGACGCTCATCGCCGTAACCATCGCGAACCGCTTCAAGTTCTTCACGGATCACTTCCATCAAACGCTCAGTGCTTGCAAGGATGTGCATTAGCTCTGCAATTTCGTCCAATAGCGCTTTGTATTCATCAAGAATCTTCTCATGCTCTAGACCAGTTAGACGGTGTAGGCGAAGTTCTAGAATCGCTTGAGCTTGAGTTTCTGTTAGGTAGTACAGACCATCACGGATACCGTATTGATCTTCTAGCCATTCAGGACGTGCAGCGTCAGTACCAGCACGCTCTAGCATTGATGCTACGTTACCAAGATCCCAACCACGCGATACCAAGCCAACTTTTGCTTCAGCTGGAGTTGGTGCGTTTTTGATGAGTTCGATAACTTCGTCAATGTTCGCAAGAGCAAGAGAAAGTGCTTCAAGGATATGCGCACGTTCACGCGCTTTACGCAATTCGAAAATAGTACGACGAGTCACAACTTCACGACGGTGATCAACGAAGCACTTCAACATGTCTTTTAGGTTGAATAGCTGAGGTTGGCCGTTGTTTAGCGCAACCATGTTGATACCGAAAGTGGTTTGAAGCTGAGTTTGTGCGTAAAGGTTGTTTAGAACAACTTCCCCCACTGCATCGCGCTTACATTCAATTACGATACGCATACCATCTTTATCAGACTCGTCACGTAGCGCACTAATGCCTTCTACTTTCTTATCTTTTACTAGCTCAGCGATCTTCTCGATCAAACGAGCTTTGTTCACCTGGTAAGGGATTTCAGTGACGATGATGGTTTCTTTACCATTCTTCTCCACTTCGATTTCCGCTTTTGAACGCATGTAGATTTTGCCGCGACCTGTTTTGTACGCGTCTACAATACCTTTACGACCGCTGATAAGCGCCGCAGTTGGGAAATCAGGACCAGGAATGTAATCCATTAGCTCATCAATAGTGATTTCTTCATTATTGATGTATGCGAGACAGCCATCGATCACTTCGCCAAGGTTATGTGGCGGGATGTTGGTTGCCATACCTACCGCGATACCGGAAGAACCGTTTACCAGTAGGTTAGGAATTTTAGTAGGAAGAACTGCAGGAATTTGCTCCGTACCATCGTAGTTAGGTACGTAGTCCACAGTTTCTTTGTCTAGGTCAGCCAGAAGTTCGTGGGCCATTTTCGCCATACGTACTTCGGTATAACGCATTGCCGCAGCAGAGTCGCCATCGATCGAGCCAAAGTTACCTTGACCATCGACCAGCATGTAACGAAGTGAGAACGGCTGAGCCATACGTACGATTGTGTCGTACACAGCACTATCACCGTGTGGGTGATATTTACCGATTACGTCGCCGACAACACGGGCTGATTTTTTATATGGTTTGTTCCAATCGTTGCCTAGTACGTTCATCGCGAATAAAACGCGGCGGTGTACTGGTTTTAGGCCATCACGCACATCTGGAAGAGCACGACCCACGATGACAGACATCGCGTAGTCTAGATATGAACCTCTAAGCTCATCTTCAATGTTTACGGGCGTGATCTCTTTAGCTAAATCGCTCATAGAGCCATTATCCCTCTATTATCTGATCGTAATTACGATACGTGTAAGGTGCAAAAATATAACACACAATTCATCAACGGGGCATCACTTTCCCACTCGTTTTATCAGGTTGTGAGCTTGGTTATGGGTTAAATGAAGAGAATTTGCACATTCATCCCATATCTTTATGAAAACTGACTATATTTCCACCAACATCAGTCAAAAATCTCTCCTGTAGCGATTGTGAGAAAAGAACCAGTTTTAACGTATCGTACCATTGGAGTATAATCTCGCCTTCCAAAGGACTATTAGCGAAGCGATATAACAATCATGACTAAAGCACAAAACGTCGACCCAAGTGAAATTAAGAAATTCGAAGAGATGGCTTCTCGTTGGTGGGATTTAGAAGGCGAGTTCAAGCCACTTCATCAAATTAACCCGCTTCGCTTGAACTATGTCCTAGAGAAAGCAGACGGCTTATTTGGTAAAAAAGTGCTCGATGTTGGCTGTGGTGGTGGCATCCTAGCTGAGAGCATGGCTAAAGAAGGTGCAGTAGTTACTGGTTTGGATATGGGTAAAGAGCCTCTTGAGGTCGCTCGCCTGCATGCACTTGAGACTGGCACTAAGTTGACTTACATCCAAAGCACGATTGAAGACCACGCAGCAGAAAATGCAGGAACCTATGACGTTGTCACTTGCATGGAAATGCTTGAACACGTTCCAGATCCACTTTCAGTGATTCGTTCTTGTGCTGCATTGGTCAAACCTGGCGGTCACGTTTTCTTCTCTACCTTGAACCGTAATATCAAATCTTACCTATTTGCCATTGTGGGTGCAGAGAAGTTGCTTAAGATTGTGCCAGAAGGTACACACGATCATGAGAAGTTCATCAAACCTGGTGAAATGATGAAGATGATTGACCAGACAGACCTTACCGAGATGGGTATCACAGGCTTACATTACAACCCACTCAACGATAGCTACAAACTTGGTCGTAATGTGGATGTAAACTACATCGTTCATACTACAAAATATTGATGGTTCGATTGACGCTTGAGCGACAAACGAGCATCAAGATTGAGAAAAAGCGGTAGCATAGATGCGCCGCTTTTTTTGTCAATTTCTGTCGAAAAAAAGTGCTCTAGATTCCATTTTGACCAAACTATTTTTAACAAACAAAAACTGTCAAAGATCAAGGAAAATATTTTTACATGCGGTTATTTATGAACCGATTTAAAAAACGTATTTTTCCCCATTCAAGTCAGCCCTTTTCTCATCGGTTAGTGTTCACTTACTGTTTTTTTTTATTTTGTTAGTTATCCACAAGTCATCCCAAACCTGTGCCTTGAAAAATTGGGGTAACAGCACTATCTTGTAACTCGCAAACAAATGAACCCCTATATCTTGTGTTTCGACTACAATATATAGATAGACTTTGATCACAAAGCCGCCGCAAATTTTACAAGTTTTGCACATAAACAAACAAAAATACGGCTTTTATCAGTTTTCTTAGGGAAATAAAGCAGAATGAACCAACAACTTACCGTCACTAAACGTGATGGCCGCAAAGAAACTATCGATCTGGAGAAAATCCATCGCGTTATTACTTGGGCTGCAGAAGGTCTGAACAACGTATCGGTATCACAAGTAGAACTACGTGCTCACATCCAGTTTTACGACGGCATTACGACGACAGATATCCACGAGACTATCATCAAGTCTGCTGCAGATTTGATTTCAGAAGAAACACCGGATTACCAATACCTAGCTGCTCGCCTAGCGGTATTCCACCTACGTAAGAAAGCATACGGTCAATATGAGCCGCCAACGCTTTACAACCACGTAGCTCGTCTTGTTGATATGGGTAAGTACGACCAACACATCCTAGAAGACTACACAAAAGCTGAATTGGACGAGCTTGATGCGTACATCGATCACAAGCGCGACCTTGATTTCTCTTACGCTGCTGTAAAACAACTAGAAGGTAAGTACTTCGTTCAAAACCGTGTATCGGGTGAAATCTACGAAAGTGCTCAGTTCCTTTACATTCTAGTGTCTGCTTGCTTGTTCGCTAACTACCCGAAAGAAACGCGTCTTGACTACATCAAACGTTTCTACGATGCGACATCGACATTTAAGATTTCTCTACCTACACCAATCATGTCTGGTGTACGTACCCCTACTCGTCAGTTCAGCTCATGTGTGCTGATCGAGTGTGGTGATAGCCTAGATTCTATCAACGCAACAGCAAGTTCAATCGTACGTTACGTTTCTCAACGTGCTGGTATCGGTATCAACGCTGGTCGTATCCGTGCACTTGGTTCTGAGATCCGTGGTGGTGAAGCATTCCATACAGGTTGTATCCCGTTCTACAAATACTTCCAAACAGCAGTTAAGTGCTGTTCTCAAGGTGGTGTTCGTGGTGGTGCAGCAACTGTGTTCTACCCACTATGGCACGGTGAAGCGCGCTCGCTAATGGTTCTTAAGAACAACCGTGGTGTTGAAGAGAACCGTGTTCGTCACATGGACTACGGTGTTCAGTTGAACAAACTGATGTATCAACGCCTAGTGGAAGGTGGCAACATCACGCTATTCTCGCCATCTGACGTACCAGGTCTGTACGACGCATTCTTTGAAAACCAAGAAGAATTCGAGCGTCTATACGTGAAATACGAAAACGATCCTTCAATCAAGAAAGAGACCGTTAAAGCGATTGAAATGTTCACTCTTCTAATGCAAGAACGCGCATCAACTGGTCGTATTTACATTCAGAACGTAGACCACTGTAATACGCACAGCCCGTTCGATTCAGAAGTAGCACCAGTTCGTCAATCAAACCTATGTTTGGAAATCGCGCTGCCAACCAAGCCACTAACTAACGTTGAAGATGACTCGGGCGAAATCGCGCTATGTACACTGTCTGCGTTTAACCTTGGTGCAATCAAGTCTCTGGATGACTTCGAAGAACTGTCTGAGCTTGTTGTTCGTGCGCTAGATGCACTGCTTGATTACCAAGATTACCCACTACCAGCTGCATACAAATCGACAATGAACCGTCGTACGCTAGGTGTTGGTGTTATCAACTTCGCATACTACCTAGCGAAGAATGGCGTTAAGTACTCTGACGGCAGCGCAAACGGTCTAACTCACCGTACATTTGAAGCGATTCAATACTACCTATTGAAAGCCTCTGTTGCGCTTGCGAAAGAGCAAGGTAAGTGTCCTTCGTTTAACGAAACGAACTACGCGAAAGGTCTACTGCCTATCGACACTTACAAGAAAGACGTTGACCTAATTTGTGACGAAGAGCTGCACTACGATTGGGACAGCCTACGTCAAGAAATCATGGAACACGGTCTGCGTAACTCAACACTGACTGCGCTAATGCCTTCTGAGACATCTTCTCAGATCTCTAACGCAACAAACGGTATTGAGCCACCACGTGGTTTCGTATCAGTTAAAGCGTCGAAAGACGGTATCTTGAAACAAGTTGTGCCAGATTTCGCTGAGCTTAAAGACAACTATGAACTGCTTTGGAACATCGGTTCTAACGACGGTTATCTACACCTTGTGGGCATTATGCAGAAGTTCGTTGACCAAGCGATCTCTGCAAACACAAACTACGATCCTTCTGGTTATGAGAGCGGTAAGGTGCCAATGAAGAAACTTCTTCAAGACCTTCTGACTGCGTACAAGTTTGGTGTGAAGACGCTTTACTACCATAACACTCGTGACGGTGCGAAAGACGACCAGAAAGACGCAGTTCAACCACAAGATGACGATTGTGCAGGCGGCGGTTGTAAGATTTAATCTCCCCCACTTAAACAATTCGTAGTAACAAACAATCGAACGCCTCCCCGCTTGGGGAGGTCTAAAAGGAATTGAGGCATTATGGCTTACAGTACTTTTAACCAGAACAAAAATGACCAACTGAAGGAACCAATGTTCCTTGGTCAATCAGTGAACGTAGCTCGTTACGACCAGCAAAAATTCGAGATCTTCGAAAAGCTTATCGAAAAGCAATTGTCTTTCTTCTGGCGTCCAGAAGAAGTTGATGTATCTAGCGACCGTATTGATTACAACAAGCTACCTGACCATGAGAAGCACATCTTCATCTCAAACCTGAAGTACCAAACGCTGCTTGACTCAATTCAAGGTCGTAGCCCGAACGTTGCGCTACTTCCTCTGGTTTCTCTACCTGAGCTAGAAACTTGGATCGAGACTTGGTCGTTCTCTGAGACGATCCACTCTCGTTCTTACACACACATCATCCGTAATATCGTGAATGATCCAAGTGTGGTATTCGATGACATCGTAGAAAACGAGCACATTCTTAAGCGTGCGAAAGACATCGCGCATTACTACGATGACCTGATCCAAGCGACAAACGACTATCACCGCTACGGTGAAGGCGAACACGTTCTTAACGGTGAAACGGTTAAAGTTAGCCTGTACGACCTGAAGAAGAAATTGTACGTCTGTTTGATGTCAGTGAACGCACTAGAAGCAATCCGCTTCTACGTAAGTTTCGCATGTTCATTTGCTTTCGCTGAACGTGAGCTTATGGAAGGTAACGCGAAAATCATCAAGCTCATCGCTCGTGATGAAGCGCTTCACTTGAACGGTACTCAGCATATGATCAACCTGCTACGTAACGGTCAAGATGACTTCTCTTTCATGCAAATCGCTGAAGAAGCAAAACAAGACTGTTTTGACCTATTCAAAGAAGCGGCAGAGCAAGAGAAAGAATGGGCTGAATACCTATTTAAAGATGGTTCAATGATTGGTCTAAATAAAGATATCCTTAGCCAATACGTTGAATACATTACGAACATTCGTATGCAAGCGGTAGGTCTACCAGCAGCATACCCTGAAGCAACTTCAAACCCTATCCCATGGATTAACGCTTGGTTGTCATCGGATAACGTTCAAGTTGCACCGCAGGAAGCAGAAATCTCTTCTTACCTTGTTGGTCAGATTGACAATGAAGTAAGTGCAGACGACTTCGAAGGATTTGAGCTGTAATGCCAAGCATCAAAATCAACAAACTCGTTAGCATTGAGTCTAATCCATCTAACACAATTTTGGAGACGATGGAGCAAGCGGGCTTACTACCTGAATACAATTGCCGTGACGGACACTGTGGTGCATGTCGCTGTAAATTGGAATCAGGTGACGTGGAGTATGTTGGTTTTGCAATGGCGTATACTCAGCCAGACGAAATTCTGCCTTGTATTTGCAAAGCGAAATCCGAAATTTCGCTCAGTGGTGTGAATTACGCGATGAAAGAAAAACGCGCATAAACGCCACCAGCCAGTACAAAAAAGCCAAGGCAATCGCCTTGGCTTTTTACTATTTATTTTTACTGTCTACTTTTACTATCTAAACAGCTCGACATCCTTTTAAAGAGCACTGCTCGGAATGTGCATTTCTTTAATCTTTTCCAAGAATGCGTATTGAGCCGACATCGGCTTGCGTTCTAGATAACGGCGTAGCATATCCAGTGCCGCAGCACTGATGACTTTAACCTGATCATCTTGCTGATATTTTCTTGAAAGTTTGTATAGGGCGCCCCACTCTCCTGTTGACGTGGAAAGAGCAACAGAGAAAATGCCTTCTTCAATTTTTCCCGTAACTAAAGCCAAGTCGGTGGCGCACTTTTCACGTGTCGCACCAGCTAGAGCAAACGTCGCTGCGAGTGGGTCCCCTTCATCTGCAATGGTTTGATTGTTTCCTGATAGAACCCAACCGTGACCGAATTGCTCAGCGACTTTTTCATCACTATTTAGCCAATACGTTAAATACCCTGCACTGCTTTTCTCCGACACCGATAGTGTCAGCGCTTTATCTGTTAGTAGCTGACCGACATGTTCAACCATAGGTACATCGACACTTACAGAATTGGTTTCAAGGTGCTTATGGATCATCTGCATCAACTTCATGCGTTGCTCAATATGCTGAGATGGACCAAACAGTTTCACTTCGATAAAGGGTAAGTAAGAGCGATAACCCAGTTCATAACTAGGCGGAAGCTTCATTTGGTCAAGCTTGTCCGATATACCAGATTCAGACAGACCAAACGTATAAATTCGGCTACAAGATGCACTTTCTACTTCAGGGAAGAGTTTTTTCAAATCTGGCAGAATTTGCGTCTCTGCCATTAACTTAAATTCACTTGGTACACCTGGGGTGAAATAGAACACCGCATCATTGATCAGCATTTTAAAGCCACAAGCCGTGCCAATCGGATTATCAACAATTTGTGCCGTTTCCGGTAGCATAGCTTGCTTGAGATTGCTATCCGGCATTGGGATACCACGACGGGCATACATCGCCTCTAGGTGTGCTAACCAGTCTTTAAATAACACTAATTTGCAATCTGCTGCTTTCGCTGCTGCCGCTGCGCTCATGTCATCTGTGGTTGGTCCTAAACCACCATTCACGATCACCACGTCATTATTGAAGCTGAGCATCAAAAACTCTTCAATCAAACTCGATTGTTTATCACCAACGGTCGAGCGCTTCGTTAAGCCAAATCCATGTTGATAAAATAAGCTCGACAGCCAAGCTGCATTTGTATCAACAATATCACCGTGAAGGACCTCTTCACCGGTACTTAGCATAGCAATTTTCACAACTGACTCCTGAAAATAGGCAAAATCCACATTTTTTCGACATTGTGCCTATATCGTTTTCATTTTATTGGACTAATCTCATAGTTAATTTGTTGAGATTAAATGTAGGTCAAGTATTTAAATGGCTGTTCTTTTAAGGGATAATTGTGAGCCCGATCATCAAACCAACAACTCGGAGACCTTCGTGTCAAAATCATCCATGTTCAAGAAAACTCTAAGTGGTCTTGTTCTGACGGCATCTGCTACCGCAAATGCAAGCCAGTACGATATGAGTAACCATATTGAGTTCTCTTACACGCCTGATTGCCTGTCAGGTTACTGCGAAACGACCACTCTGTATAGCTTCGAGCCACAAAATCGTCGCTTTGCGATGGGACTTGATAACGATGATTCTTTAAATCTCGACGCAGGCCTTCAACCGAAGCATATGATCGTGCCAAAAGACAAAGATTGGGACTATCTCATGGGTCAAACTTACACCATTCTTGGTTTGAGTGTGGCTACGGTAGGTTTGATGACTTTATTGCCTGAGAGCATTACAAAATGGGACGAAGAAGATCGTGACATGAGTAAGCTAGGCAGCAAGTGGAAAGACAACGTTTCAAGCGGTCCAGTATGGGACCGAGATGAGCACTTTCTAAACTACGTCATGCACCCTTACTTCGGTGGTGTTTACTATACGGCTGCGCGCCACGCTGGCTATAACGAATTTGAATCCTTCTTGTATTCTGCGACCATGTCGACGTTCTTCTGGGAATACGGTGTAGAAGCTTTTGCTGAAATCCCATCATGGCAGGACTTGTTTATTACTCCATTCTTTGGTGCTGTAGTGGGTGAAATGATGCTAACAGCGGAACAAGACATCGTTGCCAATGGTGGTGAAGTAATGGGCTCAGAAACCGTTGGGGACGTTTCTCTATTCTTCCTCAATCCAGTCGGACACATTCACTACTGGGTATCAGATGCATGGGGCGGTAGCGCAGAATTCCAATTCAGTTCATCACCTTGGTTTGGCAACCAAGACGCAGCGAAGTTTGCGATGGATTCCGGCGCAAGCTACGATAACGTCTTCTACGGTTTTGAAATGAAGGTCACCTTCTAAAACCAAACTGTTAAATAGCAGCCTGAGGGCTGCTTTTTTTGTGCCCCAAGCATAGTTTTTATTATTTGCATCACGAATTAGCGTCAAAAATTGACCTTTATCAAACCTAACCCTCCTCCAGCACCTACACTGAATTTAAGGACTAATTCCAATAACTTAAGTTTTAAACCTTAAGCTCAAATAACTATAGCGATACGTCTAACCGTGCCGCGTCCAAACCTTATTCCGGGAGGGGACCATTATGAACACTGTGTTTATCGTTAATTTCGTCGGTCAGGCATCACCAGCGACCATCAAACAGCTTGCAGCGGTTACCCATGAAAACGAAGGCAAATGGCTGATCAGTAAAGTGAACTTTATTGAGGATCAGGTTGCCGGCGTGATCAAAATCGAGCTACCAGAGGAAAATGCCAACACAGTGAAAGAGGCGTTCTCTGCTTGCCAAACCCTCATCGTAAAATTCGTTGATTCCGAACCTCACTCTCACCGTGAAGATACGGTCTTTCAGCTTCGTCTGGACGCCAATGATCGTGCAGGCATCGTCAACGAAATCACCCACGTGCTCGATGGACAAGGCATTTCGATTTTAGACATGGACTGTCAACGAGTGTTTATCGCCGGTGGCGGAGGTGTAAGTTCAAGCTTGTTTAGCGCTAAGATGGCAATCAAGTTGCCGAGTGAACTGGAAATTGATGATGTAGCGAATGAGTTAGAATCGCTCAGCGAAGATACTCGTGTGATTGTCGAAAGCTGATCTTAAGCCCAAAGTACTCGGTAAACCTAAGCAATGCATAATAAAAAAGAGCAGCTCATCGCTGCTCTTTTTACGTTCAATCAAATGAAAAGGTGATTACTTCACTGTCCATTGAGACAGAGAACGTTTGAAGTCTGAATAATCAAATTCGTTCAGCTTTTGAATTTCACCATTTGAACGTTCGCAGTATACCGACGGCATACGTAGACCGTTAAACCAGTTCAGTTTCACCATGGTGTAACCCGCACTATCTAGAATGTGCAGACGCTGTCCGATCTCCAGTGGTTGCTCAAAGTTCGCCACACAGAACTGATCACCAGCTAAACAAGAGCACGAGCCAATGACGTATTCATGTGCACCATTTTCTGCTGCTTCAAGAATCGATGCTGGCTCGTTATAAATCAAAGTATCTAAGCGGTGTGCTTCAGTTGCTGAATCCACAATCGCAGTCTTCTTCACGTTCTCAACAATGTCTACCACAGTCACGACAAGATCCGTCGTTTTAGTGATGATTGCCTCACCCGGCTCTAGGTACATTTGTACGCCGTGCTTTTCAGAGAAAGCTTTCAGTGCAAGCCCCAGCTTTTCGATATCGTAGCCCGGCCACGTAAAGAACACGCCGCCGCCCATGCTAACCCAATCCAGCTTATCGAGATACTCGCCAAAGTGCTCAGAGATCGAATCCAACAGACTGATGAATGCGTCCACATCTTTGTTCTCACAGTTCATGTGGAACATCACACCATCAATGCCATCGAAAATTTCCGGCTTGATGTGGTCAGCTTGTACGCCTAGACGAGAAAACTGACGTGCAGGGTTCGCCAAGTCTTGACCTGCATAGCTTACACCCGGGTTTAGACGCAAACCAATCGACGCTTTACCTTCAACAATATGGCGGTAAGCTGCTAACTGCGACTGAGAGTTAAAAATCATCTTGTCGCAGATATCTGCTACTTCACGTACGTCATCTTCGCTGTAGCCAACACTGTAAGCATGAGTCTCTCCACCAAAGGTTTCATAACCAAGCTTCACTTCAAAAGGACCAGAGCTGGTTGTACCGTCTAAGTAAGGCTTGATAATGTCGAATACGCCCCATGTCGAGAAACACTTCAGTGCCAACACTAACTTCACACCAGAGATATCTTTTAGCTGTTTTGCCTTCTCTAGATTCTCAATCAATTTGTCTTCATTGATCATGAAGTATGGGGTTTTAAGTTCGTTTTGTTGCATGTTAATACCTTAGATCCCCTCATAAAAATGAAGGAACTATAAAACCGAACAAAGCCGATGCGATCGCACCGGCTTAGATTGATGATTAAAATAAGCGCAGCTTGCACTGAAACTTCTAATCGAGTTTAGGATGCACGCGTTGTTTGTAACAATTAACGCGCACACCTCAAAACACGATAAAAAGAAATCGTTAGTGTAAGTGCCTTACTTGTTCAGTTCGTGGATAACTGGAAGCCCCTGACCTGCTTCTAATTCCTGAACATGCCAATCTAGACCAATTGTTGGCATTGTTTCTAGGAACGGATCTGGGTCTAGCTGTTCCATGTTGAACACGCCTTTGTCAGCCCATTTACCACGGAAGAACTGCAGCGCAGCTGTAATCGCAGGAACACCCGTCGTATAAGAGATCGCTTGATGTTCAACGTCTTCGTACGCGACTTCATGATCTGCGTTGTTGTAGATAAACACGCTACGCTCTTTGCCATCTTTCTTACCTTGAACCCAAGTACCGATACACGTTAGACCTGTGTAGCCCGGTGCTAGAGATGTTGGGTCTGGCAATAGCGCTTTTAGTACATGCAGAGGTTGAACGACTGTACCATCGTGCAGCGTTAGTGGATCTGGGCTTAGTAGACCAATATCTCGCATTACATTGAAGTAGTTTAGGTAACGGTCACCGAAACCCATCCAGAATTCAATGCGTTTTGCTGGGATGAATTCTTTCATCGAACGAACTTCATCGTGCGCCATTGAGTACACTTTGTGAGAACCACAGTTCGGGAAATCGAACTCTAGCATACGAGAGTGACAAGGTACTTGTTTCCACTCTTCGTTTTCCCAGTAGAATGAATCACCTTGGATCTCTAGCATGTTCGTTTCTGGGTCAAAGTTGGTCGCGAACTTCTTACCGTGGTCACCCGCGTTAACATCCATTACATCAATCGTATCGATTTCGTCAAACAGATGCTTCACAGCGTACGCTGCAAATACCGAGACTACACCTGGATCGAAACCAGCGCCCAGGATACCTGTGATGCCCGCTTCCTCGAACTTCTCACGGTAACCCCATTGCCAATCGTAAGCTTGTGGTACTTGCTGACCTTCAGAACATAGGTCAACCGCTACTGATGTGTCTAGGTATGAAACTTTTGCTCGGTAACACGCTTCCATGATTGGCATGTTAACCCACGGAGGACCCGCGTTGATGACAAGATCCGGTTTTACTTCTTCAATAAGAGCAACCAGAGAATCTACGTCGTCAGCGTTCACTGCACGCGCTTCTAGTTTCTTAGCTGAATCTTTCAGGTTGTTTTTCTTCTGAATCGATTCGATGATCTTCTCACACTTACCAATAGTACGTGATGCGATTGTGATATCACCCAGAACGTCGTTATTTTGTGCTGCTTTATGTGCAACAACCCAGCCAACGCCGCCTGCACCAATCTGTAGAACTGCCATAGTTTTCCGTTACCTTTATTAAACTAGCTCAACTGCTAGCGTGTTGATTTTCAAGAGCAAAGATTCAAAGTCCGCTGTCGTCAGACAAGGATTCAAAATCGTAAATTTAAGAGCGGTCTTACCATCAACGATGGTTTCACCAAGAACTGCGATACCGCGAGTCAACGCTTCAAGACGCAACGCTTTGTTCAGTTCATCTAAATCTGCAGATGCGTTGTTTGTGCGTACATTGGTTGCACGAAATAGAACCGTAGAAAGTGCCGGCTCAGCCAAAAGCTCGAACTGATCGTGTGCACGAATCATCTCGGCAACATCTTGAGTTTGTACCAACAGGTGATCGTACATATCGCCCAGCGCTTTAGGACCCACGTTTTGCATCGTCATGAACACTTTCAATGCATCAAAGCGCTTCGTGGTTGCAATAGATTTGTCCACCAAGTTTGGTAGCTCATCGTGTTCACGGTTTAGGTAGTCAGCGTGATGAAGTAGGAACTTAAAGTTCGACTTGTCGTTCACCAGCAACGCACCACAACTGATTGTTTGGTAGAACAATTTGTGGAAATCGACACTAATAGAGTGCGCACGCTCTACACCTTTCAGGCGAGATTTGTGACTGCTTAGAATCAGTGCGCCACCGTAAGCGCCATCAACGTGCATCCACATCTCGTGCTTCGCTGCCATATCAGCAATGAAATCAAGGTCATCAATTGCGCCGTGGTCAGTCGTACCCGCCGTGCCAACAATGGCGAATGGGATCAGACCTTCTGATTTCGCCTGTGTTAGAACCTGATCTAACTGAGTAACGTCCATTGTACCGTCAGCGTTCGCATCGACGGTCATCACTGCTTTCTCACCCAGTCCCATCCAAGATGCTGACTTTTGAACCGTGAAGTGTGATTTCTTAGAACACACAATGCGCAGTTTGTCTGCGTAATCAGGAAGACCCAGCTTTTGGATTGAGTGACCACTTAGCTTGTGTGCAATCCAGTCACGCGCCAACATTAGCCCCATTTGGTTGCTTTGCGTACCACCACTGGTGAAGATGCCGTCGCCCTTCTCGCCTAACTCATACTTGTCACACAACCAATTAATCACTTTTTGCTCTACGTAAGTCGCAGAAGAAGCTTGATCCCATGAATCCATAGATTGGTTTAGCACCGCAATCATGGCTTCTGCCGCAACCGCTGGCATGAGAGGAGGGGTATGTAGATGGGCAATACAATCTGGGTGCTGGGTGAAAATCGCATTCTTTGCAACAAGCTCAGCAGCTTCATTGATGACAGACTTTAACGACGCATTTTTGTTGTCTAGATCGACTGCATTAATCGCCGCTTCCAGCAACTTAGGGTTCATACCAGAGTATGGTGCGTTCACTTCTTCGAACACCGATTTCATTACAGCGGTAGTGTGATTCATAACCGACGCGAATTCGGCACCACCAAGTTCACCAGTTTGAATAAAGTGCTTTTTCCATTCTTCTTGTGGTGCAGTTTCAATATGACTGCCACCCGCTGCGATAATCGCTTCTTCGAGTACACGAAGCGCAAAGTCGATTTGCTCAAAAGAGATAATAAGAGGTGGAAGGAAGCGAATTACAGAGCCTTCACGACCGCCCTTTTCAACCATCAAGCCGCGCTCAAGCGCCGCACGTTGAATAGCAAGTGTCAATTGACCATCAGCTAGAGGCTCACCAAATTTGTTCAGCTCGCCATTTGGATGCTTAATCTCAACACCAAGCATCAAACCTTTGCCACGAACATCCGCGATACAGTTAACGCGTTTTTGAATGCTCTCAAGACCAAAGCGTAAATACTGACCAGCGACGTTCGCATGTTCAACAAGGTTGTCGCGCTGGATGATTTCTAGCGCTTTTGCACCTGAGACCATTGCCAATTGGTTACCACGGAAAGTACCGGTGTGCTCACCTGGCTTCCATGTATCGTGTTGTTTGTTGATCACCAGTAGTGACATAGGTAAGCCACCACCGATTGCTTTAGACAAACATAAAATATCAGGAACAATGCCCGCTTCTTCGAATGCGAAGTTGTAACCTGACTTACCAACACCACATTGAATTTCATCGAAGATCAACAAGATACCGTGATCATCACAAATACGGCGTAGTTCACGTAGCCAGAATGCAGGCGCAGGAATAACACCACCCTCACCTTGGACTGGCTCCACAATGATCGCTGCCGGCTTCATGATACCCGCTTCATCGTCGTTCAAGAGACGCTCGATATAGCGGATGCTCGCTTTCGCACCCTCATCACCGCCAAGCCCAAATGGGCAGCGTAGGCTGTATGGGAATGGCATAAAGTGCACATCTGACATCAATCCAGTACGGCGAGCTTTGGTACCCAAGTTCCCCATCATACCCATGGTGCCATTTGTCATACCGTGGTAGGCTCCACGGAAAGCAAACATGGTGTTACGACCCGTGGTTTGCTTCGCTAATTTAATAGCCGCTTCAACGGCATCCGCACCCGAAGGACCACAGAACTGAATCACGCAGTTGTCGCTTAGCTCTTGAGGAAGGAAGCCTTTAACAGACTTAATGAAATGTGTTTTCGCAGACGTTGCGATATCCAGAGTCTGGTACGGCAAACCAGAATCTAACTGCTCTTTTAACGCTTGGTTGATTTCCGGGTGATTGTAACCCAGAGCCAACGTACCCGCCCCAGCAAGACAGTCTAGAAAGATTTGACCACGCGTATCTTCAACCAAACAGCCATAAGCTTGTTTAATTGCGATTGGCAAGCGACGTGGGTAAGAACGTACTTCCGATTCATGCTCTGCTTGTTCGATAAGAACTTGATCAGGCGTTAAATCATACGTTCCTTCAACAACTGGAACCTGAGACGAAAAGTAATTTGCGATAGTGTTATCGACTTCAAAGGCAGTGCTCATACTACATAATCCCTTGAATTATAATGATTCTCTTTCCTGTATTTATTCTCGTTAGTATTAAATAACAGGATATACAGATACACCTCCGCATTCGTCATTTTCTAAACGACAAATACAGATAACCCGTCACGACAAGCGCGACTTTTTATTTTGATTGGAGAGTAATCAAGGTTCCGTAATGCACCCGTTTTGTAAAACAGGACATTTCGGCAGTATGAAGCTGATTAGTGTGTGTTTGTTTAAAGGTTTCAATGTTGGGTTTCCCATTAACATGCTGTTTCTTACAGCACTAGTATCCCGTCTATCGACAAATGGCTTTGCCGATACCTACCCTACGTAGTGTCACAATCAGCTTGAATGGTCACTACGCGTATCCCCCAGAGAATCAAAGTCGTAATAATACGCTCCGAGATTGCGCGCGAATTTATCACAAAATAAAATCTTCTGGCAATATCTTTTCACAGGTTGCATATTGACTGAGATCACAATCACAGCAAACGTTTACTGGACTAATTTACCTCAACATTGATGTGCATCGCAGAAGGTCTTCTTAACCTCGACAGAAAAGTAAACGCATGAAGGTGATTAGTTGAGGCTGTATTTCGTGCGTAGAAAGAGCAAGGAAATTCAGGATAAATAAAGTACGCGGCAGAGGTATCTATGCCAGCATGGAAGGAAAGAAGAAGCTCAGAGAAAAGAAAACAACAGAAATGAAAAAGCCCAGCATTTATGCTGGGCTTTAAAATCTGGAGCGACACACGAGGTTCGAACTCGTGACCTCAACCTTGGCAAGGTTGCGCTCTACCAACTGAGCTAGTGTCGCAGATTTGAGATGGTGCCCCGGGCCGGACTTGAACCGGCACAACGCGAACGTCGAGGGATTTTAAATCCCTTGTGTCTACCAATTCCACCACCAGGGCACACAAATATTCTTTGTGATGCCTTTACAGAAAAGTAAAACACCATCTGATACCGCTAATTGCCATATCATTTTAATTTGGAGCGACACACGAGGTTCGAACTCGTGACCTCAACCTTGGCAAGGTTGCGCTCTACCAACTGAGCTAGTGTCGCATTTATTCTCGAAAGTCATTCACTCTCAAAAGAATAATGGAGGCGCCTCCCGGAGTCGAACCGAGGTCCACGGATTTGCAATCCGCTGCATAGCCACTCTGCCAAGGCGCCTCATTTGTGAAGAAAGCTTAACTTTTCTCACCACCCTTTCAAGCTTTGCTCTCTTGGGTACGGGATGCATTCTACGGATTCGAGCGATCGAGTCAACACTATTTTTATTTTTTTAAATCGTTTGACCAGAATTTGTGCGAAAGACGGTAAATTGATTAGTTTTGATACTGAAACCACACCAAATACACTTGTTTATCATGAATATTGGGCTTCTCCACCGCCCTATCTCTTTGGGGGATTTTCTATTTCAAGTGTTGATAATCAAAGCCATAAACCATCGCCAAGTGCTGACAGAACAAAAACAAGACTTAGATCACATAAAATTCACTCATAAAATCGAGATAGAAAAAAAGCAGGCGATAGAGCCTGCTTTTTAAAATGCTATTTGTGATGGATTGTTTTAATGATGTTCTTCATTAAGGAGATCATCTTTCGCCGCAGCTAAGTACTGAACCATTGACCAGTACGTCAGGAAGGTTGCTACATATAAAGCACCAAAGCCAAGCCACACCATCCAATCATCGTAACGCCAAATCAGTACCCATAAAGCGAACATTTGCGATACCGTTTTTACTTTACCAACCCAAGAAACTGCGACGCTGGCTCGTTTCCCGATTTCTGCCATCCATTCACGCAATGCAGAGATAATGATTTCACGCGCTATCATTGTTACAGCTGGGATAGTCACCCAAATGGTGTGGTAATGCTCCGTGATCAAAATCAACGCTGTTGCTACCAGAACCTTATCTGCTACTGGGTCAATGAAAGCGCCAAAACGCGATGTTTGACCTAGCTTACGAGCCAACATACCGTCGAGCCAATCAGTAAAACCTGCGACCCAGAAAACCATTGCTGCTGCAAACGGTGCCCAAGAGTAAGGTAGATAGAAAACAACCACGAAAACTGGGATTAGGAACAGTCTTAGTAGAGATAGAATGTTCGGGATATTCAAACGCATTTTATTATTCTCTTACACATTGCGGCTTAATGTTGCGGGATTTTCCTTATTGTTTCAATGCTTGGAAAATAATTTCTGCCAAAGAGTGACTAATTCCCGGTACTTTGGCGATTTCTTCGACACTTGCACGCTTTAATTCTTGTAAACCGCCCATGTATTTGAGCAAAGCTTGACGGCGTTTTGGTCCAACCCCTTCAATTCCCTCTAAAGCACTGGTACGACGCGTTTTTCCACGTTTCGCTCTGTGCCCTGCAATGGCATGGTTATGGCTCTCATCTCGGATGTGTTGAATGAGGTGCAATGCTGGAGCATCGCTTGGCAAGTTAAATTCATCACCATCTACGGTAATTAAGGTTTCAAGACCTGGCTTACGAGTTACCCCTTTCGCAATACCGATCATGGTCGGACGCTTAGGCCAATCCCCCCAATATTGAGCAATGATTTCGTGCGCTCGATTCAACTGACCTTTACCACCATCGATAAAGATAATGTCAGGAATCTTCTCTACATCGAGTTGCTTCGAATAACGACGCTCCAATGCTTGCCCCATCGCTGCGTAGTCATCACCACCAGTAATTCCGGTGATGTTGTAACGACGATACTCTTGCTTAACTGGACCTTCACTGTTGAAAACCACACAAGAGGCAATGGTGCTTTCACCCATCGTATGCGAGATATCGAAACACTCCATTCGAGCAATAGTTTCCATCCCCAAAACTTCCCGCAGCGCTTTGAAGCGTTGGTTAATGGTCATCTTGTGATTAATTTTGGTCGTAATGGCAGTAAGCGCATTGGTATTGGAAAGTTTTAGATAACGACCCCGTGAACCCGTTGGAGAGGTATGGAACTGAACCTTACGACCTGCCACTTCACTTAGAGCTTGTTGGATAGGCTCTATATCGCCACCCAATTCTTGATTCAAAATAATACGAGAAGGAATGGTACGTGCCTCGTTATGGCTCAGATAATACTGAGTCAGGAAGCTATCAAACACTTCTTGTTGACTTGTATTTTGTGGAATCTTTGGGAAATGGCTGCGACTGCCTAGCACCTTACCCTGACGAATCATCAAAATATGGATACAAGCAATACCGTTTTCTTGGGCAAAGCCAAGTACATCCATATCATCCATGCTGTCTTCTGAAACGTACTGTTGTTCTTGTACACGTCGAATCGCTTGGATCTGGTCACGGAATTTGGCTGCGTCTTCAAAACGAAGCTGTTGGCTTGCCACTTCCATCTTTTCAATAAGCTGCTCAAGTACCTGTTTATCTTTACCCTGCAAAAACAAACGAACAAACCCCACCAGCTCGTCGTATTCTTCATCAGAAATAATCGTGCTCACGCACGGACCTGCACAGCGACCAATTTGATACATCAAACATGGACGCGTTCGGTTGGAATACACGGTGTCTTCACACTGTCGAACAGGAAGCGTTTTCTGCAATAAGTGCAAGGTTTCTCGCACTGCGCCCGAATCTGGATACGGTCCAAAGTATTCACCTTTGCGTTTTTTTGCACCACGATGCATAGACAATCGCGGATGTTTGTGACCGCTGATAAAAATGTACGGGTACGATTTATCGTCACGCAGAAGTACGTTGTATTTCGGTAGATATTGTTTGATGTAGTTGTGCTCAAGGATGAGCGCTTCCGTCTCGGTATGGGTCACCGTGACGTCAATCTTGGCAATATTACTGACGAGTGCACGTGTCTTCTCGCTGTCGACTTTCTTGCGAAAATAACTGGAGAGACGCTTTTTGAGGTCTTTGGCTTTGCCGACATAAATAACAACAGCCTCGGCGTTGTACATTCTGTAAACGCCGGGCTGATGAGTTACTGTCTTGAGAAAGGAAGCCGAATCGAAGGGTTGATTCACACTAAAGGGTCTCGGTGTCCAGCATTCCGTGGCGGATCGCTAAGTGTGTTAACTCAACGTCACCATTGATGTCCAATTTGCTAAACAGACGGTAGCGGTAGCTGTTGACTGTTTTTGGACTTAAATTCAGTTGTTCAGAAATATCCGTAACTTTCTGCCCTTTGGTGATCATCATCATGATCTGCAATTCGCGTTCAGATAGGTCTTTAAATGGGTTTTCTGAGGCTGGTGAGAATTGACTCAATGCCATCTGTTGCGCGATCTCAGGCGAGATGTAACGCTGCCCACTGTTAACCACACGAATTGCGTTAACCATTTCATCAGGACCTGCACCTTTGGTTAGGTAACCAGAAGCACCCGCCTGCATCACTTTAGTTGGGAACGGATTTTCCGTATGAACGGTTAATACGATGATTTTTACATCAGGATTCACGCGAAGAATCTTTTTAGTGGCTTCCAAGCCGCCAATTCCTGGCATGTTCATATCCATTAAAACGACGTCTGCATGATTACTGCGACACCATTTTACTGCTTCTTCACCGCTGTCAGCTTCTCCTGCTACGTTCATTCCACGGACGTCTTCAATAATACGTCGTATCCCTGTGCGAACCAGCTCGTGATCATCTACAAGGAAAACATTTATCAAACTTGTATCTCCACACTTTTATTGGCT
Source organism: Vibrio sp. MMH1-50 (assembly GCF_022347645.1). Classification (NCBI taxonomy): domain Bacteria; kingdom Pseudomonadati; phylum Pseudomonadota; class Gammaproteobacteria; order Vibrionales; family Vibrionaceae; genus Vibrio; species Vibrio sp. MMH1-50. The sequence continues at coordinate 37,508 of NZ_JAKRGG010000014.1, read as the reverse complement.
CTGCACCCACATAACTTTGGTCAATGTGGATATCAGTATGAGTGCCTATATACTAACGCATAAGACAAAAAATTGCTTTCTATGAATATGTGCTTAAACGCAAAGTTTGGCAAGAACTTATTCATAAACCACTCTATTATTTGAGTGTGCTCTGTGCAAAGCCGAATTTTAAGACAAGCTAATTAACAACATAAACTCCAATAAATCAAGCAACTAGATTTCACTTTGCTCAGCGAAACGCAATATCACCTATAAATGGTTATTCCATAAGCGGGTTATCTCTGCTTTTGTACTCCCGCAACACGTCCTTTTAACCTGCGAAATACAACCACTCTATTTCACTGGTTATTTTTACAGTTCTTAATGATAGAATACGTGCTTCATTGATTTACAAGGTTTCTCTATTGAATATCCAACAAGGCTTCCTTCTCACTCGACAAGCCCGAGACATCAAAGGTCAAACTCAAATTGAGCTTTGGCTTTCGACCGAGAATGGTCCGACCCAATTGTTGATTCAAGGAGAAAGACCTGTCTTCTTTATCGAGCAAGCACAAATCGAGCAAACCAAGCGATTTGCCACTTCTAAGCAAATTGCTGTCGACATACGCTCGCTTGAGTTAAAGAACTTCCAACTAACTCCTTTAGCCGCGTGTTATACCCAGACCACGAAAGACGCATTCGCTCTACAAGATGAACTGAAGCAAAACGACATCGTCCATTTCGAGGGCGATGTACGACTTGCCGATCGTTATCTGATGGAACGCTTTATCAAAGGCAGTATGGAGTTTACCGGTAACCAACAATCACTAAACGGCTTCCAACGCATTCAAAATGCAAAGTGTCGCACAGGTGAATACCAACCTAAGCTGCATGTGGTCTCTCTAGATTTGGAATGCTCAGAGAAAGGCATTCTCTACTCGATTGGTTTAGATAGCCCTGTTGATTCACGCGTGATTATGATTGGCGAACCGGAACAAGCAGAGACGCCAATTCAATGGGTGAAAGATGAGAAGGCTTTGCTCGATGCTTTAATTGCGTGGTTTAAGCAATTTGACCCAGATGTGATTGTTGGTTGGAACGTTATCGACTTCGATTTCCGTCTGCTGCATAAGCGCGCAGAGTGGCATAACATGAAGCTGATATTAGGTCGTGCAGACCAGCCAAGTTTCTTCCGCAGCTCAGCACAAAGCCAACAGGGCTTTATCTCTATTCCTGGTCGTGTTGTGCTGGATGGTATCGATACGCTCAAAACCGCGACCTACCATTTCCGTTCTTGGTCACTTGAGTCTGTTTCACAAGAACTCCTTGGCGAAGGTAAAGAAATTCATAACGTGCATGACAGAATGGATGAAATCAATCGCATGTACCGTTCAGACAAGCCGTCTCTCGCTAAATACAACTTGCAAGATTGTGTGTTGGTTAACAAGATTTTTGACCACACTCACCTACTCGACTTCGCGATAGAACGCTCCCGCCTAACAGGTGTGGAATTAGACCGCGTTGGGGGGTCAGTGGCCGCATTTACCAATTTGTATCTGCCTCAAATCCACCGAGCAGGCTATGTTGCCCCAAACCTGCATCCAGAAAACTGGATCGCCAGCCCAGGGGGCTATGTGATGGACTCTATCCCGAACCTTTACGATTCCGTATTGGTGCTCGATTTTAAGAGTCTTTACCCCTCTATTATTCGCTCATTCTTGATTGACCCTATGGGTTTGGTCGAGGGCTTACAGCTTGAAATCGGCAAAGCAGAAGATGAAGCGGTACCGGGATTTCGTGGTGGTCAGTTCCATCGCTCGAAACACTTTCTACCCGAGATGATCGAAAAGCTCTGGGCAGCCCGCGACGTCGCAAAGAAGAACAATGAGAAAGCCTTCTCGCAAGCTATCAAAATCATCATGAACTCTTTCTATGGCGTGCTTGGTTCTTCCGGTTGTCGTTTCTTTGATACCCGCCTTGCTTCAAGCATCACCATGCGTGGGCACGAAATTATGAAACAAACCAAGGTGCTGATCGAAGCCAAAGGCTATCAAGTGATTTATGGCGATACCGATTCAACTTTTGTGTCGTTAAATGGCCCGTATAGCCAAGTAGATGCCGATAAGATTGGTAATGAACTGGTCGATTACATTAATCAATGGTGGGGTGATCACCTTCGTGATGAATACAATCTCAATTCGATTCTTGAGCTAGAATACGAAACCCATTATCGCAAGTTCTTGATGCCGACCATTCGAGGCGCAGAAACTGGCTCAAAGAAACGCTACGCTGGTCTAATTGGTGAAGGTGAAAAAGAACGTATCATCTTTAAAGGGTTAGAGAGCGCACGCACCGACTGGACACCGCTGGCGCAGCGTTTCCAAAACACCTTGTACCAAATGATTTTCCATGGTGAAGATCCGAGTGATTACGTACGAGAGATGGTTGAAAAAACCAATAGTGGCGAGTTTGATGATCAATTGGTTTATCAAAAGCGCTTACGTCGCAAGCTGCACGAATACCAAAAGAACATTCCGCCACAAGTACGCGCTGCGCGCTTAGCCGATGACATCAATGCTAAATTAGGCAGACCACTGCAGTATCAAAACCGTGGTCGAATTGAATATTTGATCACTGTTAACGGGCCAGAACCGCATGAGTACCGTAATAGCCCTATCGACTATCAGCATTATATTGATAAACAGCTAAAACCGATCGCGGACGCTATTTTGCCGTTCATTGGCACAGACTTCGAGCAGTTATCTGCACCACAGATGGGGCTGTTCTAAATCAGATTCGAAATTGGAAAGGCGCTAACGCTGTTGGCGTTAACCAATGCGGAATTCGGTTTTCTGATATTGCTTTACTAACCAATCGCCAAAACCGTCCAATAACCCAACCACAGAGCGTTTAGGGATAGGACGTCCAGAGAGCAGAATACCAAGGCGTTCTATCTCAAGTTGCTTTTCTGGGTGATACCGCAAAAACACTTCGCCACATTTAAGCGGGTCGTCCAACCAACGTTTATCACGATACATGATTAAAGAATACGAAGCGCGAAGCAGTTTCTTGGCGATAATAACTTGAGCACTGACCAGCTCTTCAACACTTTGTGCTTGTACAATCTTAGTACGATACACCGACAGCCAATCTTCCACATCCATGTTCCAGTGCTTGGCAATCTCCCAACTTGGTACATAATCACCAAAGCAATCTGCCAGATCATCACCATAAACACACACACAGCAATGCTTGAGCATAAAACCCCAAGTAAAAATGCTATCGAGATTGGCTACTTCATTGACCAACGCCGTGCGAATCGACACCCCTTTCACGTGAGGATACCCTTGCTGTGCTCGCCATTTGATGGTGTTTAGTAACGTGGCGCGGTTGTTTTCAAAGCCCGCCTTTGTCACAACCACCATATCAAGATTCGATCTACCTGCGACCGCAGACTTACGGGCCACGCTACCGTAGACGTAAACACTGTGCAAGTTTGCGCCAAGCCCACCTTTTAGGCATGCGAGAACTTCTCTGAGCAGAGGTTCGAATTCAGGTTGGAAAGGATGTTTTGGATCGATAATAGGGAGAGACATTGAAGAAAACGCGATCTCAAGCTTTTAACGGACGAAGGGCTATATGATCCACCAGCATTACGTTTGGATCAAGCCTATTCATCTCCTTATTAATGTTCAAATTACTGAGTGGAATTTTAATGCCAGACAAAGAACTTAGCGCTATAATCACCAAGTTTTGCTTAATAAGTGTAATAGGAAAATACAATGCCAAAGGCAAGTGAAATCAAAAAAGGCTTCGCAATCGAGTCTAATGGTAAAACTCTTCTAGTTAAAGACATCGAAGTAACGACTCCTGGCGGTCGTGGCGGCGCTAAAATCTACAAAATGCGTTGTACAGATCTGAACACTGGTGCTCGTGTAGACGAGCGTTACAAGTCTGATGATGTTGTTGAAACAGTAGAAATGAACAAACGTGCAGTTGTGTACTCATACGCTGACGGCGATGAGCACATCTTCATGGACAACGAAGACTACTCACAATACACATTCAAGCACAATGAAGTTGAAGACGACATGCTGTTCATCAACGAAGACACACAAGGTATCCACATTATCCTTGTGAACGGTGCTGCTGTGGGTATCGAACTACCATCTTCTGTTGAGCTAGTGATTGAAGAAACTGACCCTTCAATCAAAGGTGCTTCTGCATCTGCACGTACTAAACCAGCACGCTTTGCTTCAGGTCTTGTAATCCAAGTTCCTGAATACATCGCAACTGGTGACCGTGTTATCATTAACACGACTGAACGTAAATACATGAGCCGAGCATAAGCATGTCTGATTTGATTTCTTACGACGACGTTATCGACGCTGCGTACGACATCTTCCTTGAGATGGCTCCAGATAACCTAGAGCCCGCTGATGTCATTCTGTTTACTGCGCAATTTGAAGATCGTGGTGCCGCAGAACTTGTTGAAACTGGTGATGACTGGGTTGAACACGTTGGCTTCGATATCGACAAAGAAGTGTATGCAGAAGTTCGAATCGGCTTAGTAAACGAGGAAAATGACGTGCTTGATGACGTTTTTGCTCGTATGCTAATCAGTCGAGACCCAGAACATAAGTTCTGTCATATGCTTTGGAAACGTGACTAACGCTTTCCCTATCATGATCAAAAACACCAGCCTCATGCTGGTGTTTTTTTATGTTTATTAATTGCACAAGCATGATTGAAAGACATGAAAGCTCATAAGCTCGAAAAGAAAAAGGCTTGCCGATTTGGCAAGCCTTTCTGATTTTCTGCTATCGATTAACGATGCTTGTTACGTGCACCTTGGTCACCTGCAGTCTTCTTCGGCTTACGACGAGAAGGATTGTTGCTGCGACCTTTTGGTGTGTTAACACGCTCTTCGTGACGCTTAACTGCGCGACGGATTTTTTGGCTACGAGCACGTTCACGCTTACGTGATGTGTTGTCTTTGTTCAGATCAAGCATGGTTTCTTTCTCTGGACGAAGTTCTACAAGCTCACGCAGATAGTTCACTTCTTTCAGGTCAAGTTCCATCCAACCACCACGAGGTAGTTTCTTGTCTAGGAAGATATCACCGTAACGAACACGTTTTAGACGGCTAACCGTACATTCTTGAGATTCCCACAAACGACGAACCTCACGGTTACGACCTTCGTTAATTACTACGTAGAACGTGTGGTTCATACCTTCACCACCCGCGTGTACTACGTCTTCAAAACGAGCCATACCATCTTCAAGTTCTACACCACTTACTAGGTTACGAACTTTTTTCTCGTTCACTTCACCAAACACACGCACTAGGTATTCACGCTCAACCTGACGGCTTGGGTGCATTAGGCGGTTTGCCAATTCACCATCAGTTGTGAAAAGCAGTAGGCCAGATGTGTTCGCATCAAGACGACCAACTGAAATCCAACGAGAGCCACGAATTTTTGGCAGACGATCGAAAACAGTGCGACGACCTTCAGGGTCGTGACGAGTACATAGTTCACCTTCTGGCTTGTAGTAAGCCAATACACGACAGATCACTTCTTCTTGTGCCTTTGCAGACACAATGTGACCATCGATACGAACTACGCTGTTCTCATCTTCTAGTCTTTCACCAAGTTTAGCTACGATTCCGTTCACGCTAACGCGACCAGATTTAATTAACGATTCGATCTCACGACGAGAACCGTGTCCAGCACGTGCTAATACTTTTTGTAACTTTTCGCTCATTTATCTACCTATGTGTCGTCTTCACAGACGTCGAGACCAGAATTGGTCTTCATTGTGCAAGTTACCCAACCTATTGGGATTTTTTCGGTCGGACATTATACGAGATTCTACGACTTAATGTAAGCGAAATCGTCGACATTGGCGTAGCAAAATATCGGCCATAAACTCACACTTCCCTCATCAATTTGTCCAACTTAGTACCAGACAAAGACCATCGAGAACCGCACTATTATAGGTCGCCTTTCACCTCTAAAAACCTGACCTACCTGATAAAATTATCAGAGTGGTAACAAAGAAAACCCAATAGCTTGCTAGCTCCCTCAAACAAAACAAAGGAATAATAAATGTCTCATACAAATCTTGACCTGAATTGGATATTTGGTACGGCAGCAGATGACGATCTAACGGGCACATTAGGTTCGAACACGACCGATATTTTTGTTGGCTTCGGCGGCGATGATAAGTTTGTTGGTTACGGCGGTAATGACTATGTCTATGGGGGTCGTGGTGACGATCACCTGTTAGGTGGCCGAGGTAATGATCTCATCTCAGGTGGCTCTGGTGATGATTTTCTGTCTGGCGGTCTAGGCAACGACCTGTTGTTTGGTGGTTGTGGCGACGATACGATTTTTGACTACTCAGGTAACAACTTCATCAACGCTGGTTGGGGCGATGATACCGTCGTGGTCGGTGACGGTCATTCGGTGATCGCTGGAGGTTGCGGTGATGACACTTTCGTAATGACCAATCGCCTTGCCATCGGTGTGCCAGACCAACCTGTCTCATCAAACGACATTGAAGTAAAAGCAGAAATTCTCGACTTTAATATTTGCCACGACAAGTTGGTCTTTGATATGGGTCTAGACACCAATGACGACGGCATTCGCGATACATTCTTGGATTCCGCCGACGATCTGACTCTGTCTTACAACGATTTTGGTTGGGCTGTATTCTCAAGCGATCAGTTCAATGTTGAAGTCACACTAAAAGGCATTGATGCGGGATACATGAACTACGTCGAACACCACGGCATTGATATCTTCGATTTCGCATAAGCTAAATGCTCAGCGATAGGCTTTATTAAAAATAAAAAGGGAGGCTTCTGTGCCTCCCTTTCTTATTTCATTACCAATAGAGCGAACTATTCAAATGGTGCAGGATCGCCCGAACCAACACGTGCTACAACAGCATCGCCTTCACTGAAATCAATCACTGTCGTTGGTTGCTCACCAAGATAACCGCCATTAAGGATCACATCTACCGCATGCTCAAGCTTATCGCGGATGTCTTCAGGATCTGACTCAGTAACATCACTACCCGGTAAGATCAGCGACGTCGACATCATTGGCTCGCCTAACGCTTCAAGCAGATCAAGTGCGATACGGTTATCTGGAACACGGATACCAATGGTCTTACGTTTCGCGTTCATCAAACGACGCGGCACTTCTTTTGTGCCTTTGAAGATAAAAGTGTAAGGACCAGGAGTGTTATTTTTCAGAAGTCGGAATGCGGCGTTATCAACACGCGCATACAGAGATAACTCCGACAAATCACGACATAACAAAGTAAAGTTATGCTTGTCATCCAGACGACGAATCTGACAGATGCGTTCTAACGCCTGCTTGTTCTCCAATTGACAGCCTAGTGCATAACCGGAATCGGTCGGATACACCACAACACCGCCGTTACGAATGATTGCTACTGCTTGATTGATCAAGCGAGCCTGTGGGTTTTCTGGATGAACGTAAAAAAACTGGCTCATTGTAATTCCTCATTATCGAACCTCTCGGCTCTATATTTTTTATGGAGTCTAGACTCCGTCTTATTCAGCGCTTTCTAGAGAAGGGTCAATTCCCCAATCTTTCCAAACTGGCTCTACGCCCGAAGGTAACCAAAGGTTTCTTCCCAACTCCATCCACGGTGATGGATAGTGAAAATCACTGCCTTGAGACGCTAATAGTTTGTATTGTATAGCATAATCCGCCAAGTTGCGTCTTTCTTGTTGCGCTTGTTGGGGTTGCGCCACTTCCATAGCGTCTCCACCAGCATCAACAAACGCGGCTAATAAGCGTTTTACCCACTTTGCCGTCAGTTGGTAACGCCCCGGATGCGCGAGTACCGCTTGACCACCCGCGGCATGAATAGCATCTACCGCATCTTTCATTGAACACCAGTTTGGTGGGACATAACCCGGATTGGTGCGCGTCAGAAACTTCTTAAACACCATCTGCATGGTCTTGGCGTAACCGTTGTCGACCAACCACTTAGCAAAGTGCGCACGGGTAATAGGCGCATCACCAGCTATTTGCTGCACTTCTTCCAGCACACCTTCACGGGTCGCCTTCTGTAAACGTTCCGCAATAAGCTCTGCACGTGTAACGCGATGCTTTTTTTGTTGCTCGATTAACTCAACCAACGCTGGGCTGTCCGGGTCAATGTTTAACCCAACAATATGAATATCTTTATTCTGCCAAACCGTGGAAATCTCGATACCGTTGATGATTTTTATCGGAAGATTATTTTCTTCAACGTATTGCTTGGCCGGAGCTAAGCCGTCAACCGTATCATGATCCGTGATCGCCAAAACCTCGATATCAAAACTCAATGCCCTGTCTACTAGATCATGTGGTGCAAAGCGACCATCTGATGCAGTGGTGTGGCTGTGTAAATCAATTCTCATTTTTTTGTCGTTTTAATGCTGTTTTGGGGTTGACTTTTTATCTCTGCACTAGTTAACTAGTACACAAATACGAAGTACCTAATTTAAGGCTCACCATGTTACAAGAATTTAACCAAAACCAGGAAGCGAAAGTTGCAGATCGTCTTAATAAGATGAATTCTGTTGATCTAGCTTGGTGGCGCACTTGGACAAGTTCTTGGTGGGCGAACGTGTACTTCTAGTTTAACGAATGAAATGTCACAAAGCCCGCTACTTCAGCGGGCTTTTTGTTTTGCCGTCTACCTCACAGTTAACTGCTCAAACATTCATCGGATATGACCAAAACTAGATTGGGTGAACGTTTGCTTTATGCGACTATGTACGGCAGGAAGATATAAAACAGCTATAAGGAGGTCTTGTGAACAAGGCCATTGAAATTAAGAAACTTGGACAGCTTGAAGTACTGACGGCTTCCGTCCCTTATACTCAAGACCCGACTCGCTTGTTCCACACATTATGTGAGAACAAAACTGACAGTCTGTTGCTGGAATCTGCTGAGATCGATTCAAAGCAAGATTTGAAGTCGCTGTTGATTGTTGATTCAGCCGTACGCATCGTTTGTTACGGTCACACTGTCAAGATGCAAGCGTTGACCAATAACGGTAAGAACCTACTAACTCACTTAAACCAAAACATCCGTGGTGATGTCGAGAGTGAGCTCGATGGCGAAACACTGACTTTAGATTTCACCCACCCGTGCGACACGCTAGATGAAGACTCTCGACTGCGTGAAGCCTCTTCATTTGATGCGCTGCGTTTGGTTCAGCACAGCTTCGATATCTCGGACCAAGACAAACACGCGATTTTCCTTGGTGGTTTGTTTGCCTACGACTTGGTCGCTAACTTCGAACCACTGGGCAATGCAGAAGCCACAAACCAATGCCCAGATTATGTTTTCTACGTCGCCGAAACACTGCTGGTTGTGGACCACCAAACAGAATCTTGTCAGCTGCAAGCAACTTTATTTGTTGATGATTCAGAAAAAACAGCGCTAGAAACTCGCATCTCAGAAATCAGTGCACAATGCGCAGCACCAAAACTACTGCCAAGTGCAGAGCAAATCGCGGATGTGACAGTTAGACCAAGCGTGTCTGACGATGACTTCTGCCAAATCGTTCGTGACCTAAAAGAGTTCGTCGTAAAAGGGGATGTATTCCAAGTCGTACCGTCTCGCCGATTTACGCTACCTTGCCCTTCTCCATTGGCAGCTTATAAAGAGCTAAAACAGAGCAACCCAAGCCCTTACATGTTCTACATGCAAGACGAGCTGTTCACTCTATTCGGAGCATCACCAGAGAGTGCGCTCAAGTACGAAACAGACACTAACCAAATTGAAATCTACCCAATCGCAGGGACTCGCCGCCGTGGCAAACGTCCAAACGGTGATATCGATTTTGACTTGGATAGCCGTATCGAACTCGAATTGCGCACTGACATGAAAGAAAACGCTGAGCACATGATGCTAGTCGACTTAGCACGAAATGACGTCGCACGTATTGCTCAAGCTGGAACTCGCCACGTCGCAGACTTACTCAAAGTCGACCGCTACAGCCACGTAATGCACTTGGTATCTCGTGTCGTTGGGCAACTACGTAACGATCTAGACGCCCTGCACGCTTACCAAGCTTGTATGAACATGGGCACACTAACTGGCGCACCAAAGATTCGTGCAATGCAGTTGATTCGTGATGTAGAGGGCGCACGCCGCGGTAGCTACGGAGGCGCAGTAGGTTACCTTACCGGCGAAGGTACATTAGATACTTGTATCGTTATCCGCTCAGCTTATGTTGAGAACGGCATTGCTCAAGTTCAAGCAGGCGCAGGTGTGGTGTTTGATTCTGATCCACAAACAGAAGCAGACGAAACACGCGGGAAAGCCCAAGCGGTAATTTCTGCTATTCAAGCAGCACATAAGTCACAATAAGGAATAGGGTTCAGAGATGGCTAATATCATTTTTATCGATAACTTTGACTCGTTCACCTACAACCTTGTGGATCAGTTCCGCTCGCTAGGTCACTCAGTCAAGATTTACCGAAACAACATTCCAGCAAAAACCATTGAACAAGCAGTGAATGAGCTTGAGAACCCTGTAGTACTGCTATCGCCAGGTCCTGGTGCGCCGTCTGAAGCAGGCTCAATGCCAGAGCTAATTCAATTGCTGAAAGGCAAAGTTCCTATGATTGGTATTTGTCTTGGTCACCAAGCAATTGTTGAAGCTTACGGCGGTACCGTTGCTGGTGCAGGCGAAATCATTCACGGGAAGGTCTCTATGATGGAGCACCAAAACCATGCGATTTACCAAAACCTACCATCACCACTTGCAATTGCACGTTACCACTCGTTAGTTGCAACCAAGGTTCCTGAGAGCCTAACCATCACAGCAGAAGTGGATGATTTGGTCATGTCTGTTGTACATGAAAAAGATAAAGTTTGCGGGTTCCAGTTCCACCCGGAATCTATTATGACGACCTACGGAGCGACACTGTTGGCCAATGCCATTGAATGGGCACTCGAAGTACAAACTTCAGTGAATTCCCTCACTGCTTAAAAAAGCGCTTGGCACATAAGAAATTTAGGAGAGGAAATATGGAAGCAATCATCAACCCTATTATTACCAAGTTGTACGAGCAAGAGTCACTGACTCAGGAAGAGAGCCAACAACTGTTCGACATCATCATCCGTGGTGAACTCGATCCGATTTTGATGGCATCAGCACTGACTGCACTAAAAATCAAAGGCGAAACACCGGATGAAATTGCGGGTGCGGCAAAAGCACTGCTGGCAAACGCAAACCCATTTCCTCGCCCAGATTACGATTTCGCAGATATCGTAGGTACTGGTGGAGACGGTCACAACACCATCAATATTTCAACCACCGCGGCATTTGTTGCTGCAGCATGTGGTCTAAAAGTAGCAAAACACGGCAACCGCAGCGTTTCAAGCAAATCGGGTTCTTCTGACCTTCTTGATTCATTTGGTATCAACCTAGCCATGAGCGCAGAAGATACGCGCAAAGCGGTCGACGATATCGGTGTTGCTTTCCTATTTGCACCTCAATACCACGGTGGTGTGCGCCATGCGATGCCTGTGCGTCAAACTATGAAAACACGCACCATCTTTAACATTCTTGGTCCGCTGATTAACCCAGCTCGTCCAAACATCGAATTGATGGGTGTTTACAGTGAAGAACTGGTTCGTCCTATCGCGGAAACCATGCTACAAATGGGTATGAAGCGCGCCGCAGTGGTACACGGAAGTGGTTTGGACGAAGTCGCGATTCATGGCGAAACAACGGTTGCAGAAATCAAAGACGGCAAGATCACTGAGTACACGCTAACACCAGCAGACTTCGGTCTAGAAGCGCACCCGTTAGAAGCAATCAAAGGTGGCGATCCTGAAGAAAACAAGGCGATCATTACCAATATCCTGACGGGTAAAGGTACAGACGCACAATTGGGTGCAGTGGCAGTGAACGTTGCTCTGCTAATGCGTCTATTCGGTGACGAAGATTTAAAAGCCAACACGCAACAAGCGATTGAGGCAATGAATTCAGGCAAGGCGTACCAATTGGTACAACAACTTGCCGCACACGCTTAAGGAATTGAAGAACATGACTGACTTCAACACTCAGCAAGCTGACAACCTGTCTGAACACGTTTCTAAAAAAGAAGCAGAAATGGCAGAAGTACTGGCGAAAATTGTCCGCGACAAATATCAATGGGTAGCAGACCGTAAGGTGTCTCAACCGCTAAGCACATTTCAGTCTGATTTGCTGCCATCGGACCGCAGCTTCTACGATGCTCTGAGTGGCGAAAAGACGGCATTCATCACCGAATGTAAGAAGGCATCTCCTTCTAAAGGTTTGATTCGTGATCACTTCGACTTGGATTACATTGCATCGGTTTATAACAACCATGCTGATGCCATTTCAGTATTAACAGACGAAAAATACTTCCAAGGTAACTTTGATTTTCTTCCTCAAGTGCGTGGTCAAGTCAAACAACCCGTTCTGTGCAAAGACTTTATGGTAGATACCTACCAAGTTTACCTAGCGCGTCATTACAGCGCCGATGCCGTATTGCTGATGCTTTCAGTCCTGAATGACGAAGAGTACAAAGCGCTAGAAGAAGCGGCACACAGTTTAAACATGGGTATTCTGACTGAAGTTAGCAACGAAGAAGAGCTTCATCGCGCGGTTAAGTTAGGAGCGCGTGTCATCGGAATCAATAATCGTAACTTGCGCGACCTAAGTACTGATTTGAATCGTACTAAAGAACTGGCACCAACAATTCGCGAATTAGCACCAAACGCAACCGTGATTTCAGAGTCTGGCATTTATACGCATCAACAAGTTCGTGATTTAGTGGAATACGCAGACGGGTTCTTGATTGGTAGCTCGCTGATGGCAGAAGACAACCTAGAGCTTGCGGTTCGTAAAGTGACGTTGGGTGAAAACAAGGTGTGTGGCTTAACTCATCCTGATGATGCTGCAAAGGCATACCAAGCTGGCTCAGTGTTTGGCGGTCTAATTTTTGTTGAAAAGTCAAAGCGTGCTGTGGATCTGGAAAGTGCTCGTCTAACGATGAGTGGCGCACCTCTTCATTATGTAGGTGTATTCCAAAACCACGACATCGACTTTGTAGCTTCAATGGTGACCTCTCTGGGGTTAAAAGCAGTCCAACTGCACGGTCAAGAAGATCAAGCTTACGTCAACCAACTCAAAGCAGAGCTGCCATCAGGTGTTGAAATCTGGAAAGCTTACGGCGTTACTGATGCCAAGCCAGAACTGCTTGTAGATAACATAGACCGCCACCTTTTGGATGCTCAAGTTGGCACTCAAACAGGCGGAACAGGTCACGTGTTTGATTGGTCACTGATCGGCGACCCAAGTCAAATTATGCTGGCTGGCGGGTTGTCGCCAGAGAATGCAAGACAAGCAGCAAATTTGGGCTGCTTGGGACTAGATTTAAATTCTGGTGTAGAAAGCGCACCAGGTAAGAAAGATTCACAGAAGTTGCTCGCGGCATTCAATGCAATTCGCAACTACTAAAGCTGTTTGTAGCTAAAAATTTAAAGCTATTCGTAGCGAAAAAAATACGAGAAGGAATATCACGATGGCAAAACTGAATGCCTACTTTGGCGAATACGGCGGTCAGTACGTTCCGCAAATTCTAGTTCCAGCCTTAGAGCAACTAGAGCAAGCGTTTATCGACGCACAAGAAGATCCAGAATTCCGCAGTGAATTCATGACACTCCTTCAAGAGTATGCGGGGCGTCCAACAGCTCTGACTCTAACTCGTAACCTAACTAAAGGTACGAAAACCAAACTGTACCTCAAGCGTGAAGATCTACTTCATGGTGGCGCACACAAAACTAACCAAGTGTTAGGTCAAGCGCTGCTTGCGAAACGCATGGGTAAAAACGAAATCATCGCAGAAACCGGCGCAGGTCAACACGGCGTAGCAACTGCACTAGCGTGTGCGCTACTTGGTCTGAAATGTCGTGTTTACATGGGTGCAAAAGACGTTGAACGTCAAAGCCCGAACGTATTCCGTATGAAACTCATGGGTGCTGAAGTAATTCCGGTTCACTCAGGTTCAGCAACACTTAAAGACGCATGTAACGAAGCACTACGCGACTGGTCTGCAACTTATGAAGACGCGCACTACCTACTAGGTACAGCAGCAGGTCCTCACCCATTCCCAACGATCGTTCGTGATTTCCAGAGAATGATTGGTGAAGAAACGAAGAATCAGATTTTGGCACGTGAAGGTCGTCTTCCTGACGCCGTTATCGCGTGTGTCGGTGGCGGCTCAAACGCGATTGGTATGTTTGCTGACTTTATCGAAGAAGAAAGCGTTCGCCTAATTGGTGTAGAACCTGCGGGTAAAGGCATCGATACAGACCAACATGGTGCACCACTTAAGCACGGTAAAACGGGCATCTTCTTTGGTATGAAAGCACCTTTGATGCAAGATCCAAACGGTCAGGTAGAAGAGTCTTACTCTGTTTCTGCGGGTCTAGACTTCCCATCTGTAGGTCCACAGCATGCGCATCTTAACGCTATTGGTCGTGCCGAATATGACAACGTCACCGATGATGAAGCACTAGAAGCATTTCAAGAAATTGCACGTCATGAAGGTATTATTCCTGCTCTCGAATCTTCTCATGCACTGGCACACGCCCTGCGTATGGCTCGAGAGAACCCAGAAAAAGAGCAATTGTTAGTTGTAAACCTATCAGGTCGTGGTGATAAAGATATCTTCACTGTGCACGCCATCCTAGAAGAAAAAGGAGCGATCTAATGAGCCGTTATGCAAAGATGTTTGAGCGCCTAAACGAGAAAAACCAAGGCGCGTTTGTACCGTTCGTAACGGTTTGCGATCCAAACGCTGAACAGTCCTACCAAATCATGGAAACGCTCGTGGAGTCCGGTGCAGATGCTTTAGAGCTGGGTATCCCATTCTCTGATCCACTGGCAGATGGTCCGACAATTCAAGGGGCGAACATTCGTGCTCTAGAATCTGGTGCTACGCCTGATATCTGCTTCGAACAAATTGGTAAGATCCGAGCGAAATACCCCGAGCTACCAATTGGTCTTCTGATGTACGCAAACCTTGTTTACTCACGTGGTATCGAGAACTTCTATGAACGCTGTGCAAAAGCAGGCATCGATTCTGTTCTGATTGCAGACGTACCAACCAACGAAAGTGCAGAGTTTGTCGCAGCCGCTGAGAAGTTTGGTATTCACCCAATCTTTATCGCGCCACCTACAGCCAGTGACGAAACACTTAAGCAAGTATCAGAGCTTGGCGGTGGGTATACTTATCTACTCTCTCGTGCCGGCGTTACTGGTGCAGAAACCAAAGCAAACATGCCAGTTGGTCATATGCTAGATAAGCTGAACCAATTCAATGCGCCACCAGCGTTACTCGGTTTTGGTATCTCAGAGCCAGCTCAAGTAAAAGAAGCACTAGAATCAGGTGCTGCAGGTGCTATCTCTGGTTCGGCTGTTGTGAAGATCATTGAAGCAAACGTAGAGCAGCCGCAAACCATGCTCAACAAGCTTGGCGAGTTTGTATCAGCAATGAAAGCTGCAACACAAAAATAACGTATTACTGATTTGTGGAATATGAGATCGATTCCTTATTAACCATTCGGAATCGATCTTTTTTTTAACATCCATTCTCTAAATTCTCCTCTTCCTTACCATCTATTTTATAAACATCACCCAGTAAAAATATCACCACGATCGATAGCAATCGTTTGCTTCTGATTGAAAAACTATCATTCATCAATAAATTCCCAGTTAGTTGGTCAGTTTGTACGGAAATTGTATTGCTAATTGTGAATGATAAGTGTAAAAAGCAAGGCGATATAATTATCCAAATAACAACTTTAGATTGGTGGGTAATTTTAGGATTTTACATATTATTAGCACAGAGGTTATGGAAGTGTTAAAACAAAAGAGTTTGCTAAACAACATTGGCGTGCAA
Source organism: Vibrio sp. MMH1-50 (assembly GCF_022347645.1). NCBI lineage: Bacteria > Pseudomonadati > Pseudomonadota > Gammaproteobacteria > Vibrionales > Vibrionaceae > Vibrio > Vibrio sp. MMH1-50. The sequence goes on along the minus strand of NZ_JAKRGG010000014.1, from coordinate 21,547 downwards.
GTCGTCATTGCAATGATCGTGGGTACTGCCGTTGGTGCCTTCATGGGTCAAAGTGCGACTGTATTCGCGCCGCTTGGTGCTATCTTTATCAACCTGATCAAAATGCTTGTGATCCCTTTGGTTGCAGTGGCGCTGATCTCAGGTGCGGCTGGTCTAGGTAACAGCCAATCTGCAGGTAAAGTGGGGTTAGTAACCCTAGGTTACTTCGGTCTAACGTCAGCGCTCGCTGTTGCACTAGCGCTGTTTATGGGTGAAGTATTCCAACCGGGCATGGGTATCGACGTTTCTGGCGTTGAAGGCATGTTTTCTGCTGAGTACGCTTCAAAAGGTGAACTACCTACTTTCTGGGCTACCATCACTGGTATGATTCCAACGAACGTTTTCCAATCACTAAACGAAGCGAACATCCTTCAGATCCTTGTGTTCTGTATGTTCTTCGGTATTGCGATTTCAAAACAAGAAAAAGCACGCCGTGAACCAATCATCAATGGCGTAAACTGCATCGTTGACGCAATGGTTTGGATGATCAACAAGGTCATGATTATTGCCCCTATTGGTGTATTCGGTCTTATGGCTGAAGCTGTGGGTACGTTCGGGTTTGGCGCTCTAATGGTAGTGTTCAAGCTTTTCGTTGTTTACGTTGCAGCAATCCTTGTCTTCGGTTTCGTTGTGTACCCAGCAATGGTGCACATCTTCACTAAGACATCGGCGAAAAAGTTCGTATCTGCAATGAAGAAGCCACAAGCGGTTGCCCTGTCTACAGCTTCATCGATGGCGACACTGCCAGTTACAATGGATACGTGTGAGAAAGAGCTGGGCGTTAAAAACTCAACAGCATCCTTTGTTCTTCCTCTTGGCGCAACCATCAACATGTCCGGTAACGCAATTTACTATGGTCTGGTTGCAATTTTCTTCGCGCAACTGTTCAACATCGACTTAGGCATGGGCGCGTACATCGCTATCATCGTGACTTCAACGTTAGGTGCAGTAGGTCAAGCTGGTGTTCCAGGCCCGTCATTCCTAGTCGTTGCAGTACTGCTTGCTGCAGGTATTCCAATCGAAGGTCTGCCACTATTGTTCGCTCTAGACCGTATCTTCGATATGATTCGTACCGCACTAAACATCACCGGTGACGCTGCATGTGCAGTTATCGTAGATGCTTTAGTTGAAGAAGAAGCGGCACAAGTTGAGCTTCAAAAGCAAGAAGCATAAGCCTGAACGCATTTTAAACAAGCCGCTCAAAAGAGCGGCTTTTTTTGTACTTAACATTGCAGTAAGTAACCATTTAAATAGAAACCAATGGCATATTTTTTCTCAAGTGATATAAGGGAGCCATAAACATAAAAAATCAATAAACCTAGGCTAGGTTGAACCATGAAATTTACGTCGTCTTTAGGCTCACTGTCGACGAGCTGTCTGCCTATCGAAACAAAACAGCAAGCATTGCTTGAACTCGTCATCAACGCATATCAACCGCACGAGCGCGCTGCTCTATTTCAGACTATTACTGATTATCGCAGAAACCAATTAGTCTCTATCTTCCCTGAACATCAGGACAACAGCTTTTCTGTGCTGTTCGAATTGATGGACTATCGAGATCTTGTGCAACGTTACCCAAGCACACTTTCAGCCGATATTGCTTTGCTAGAAAAGGTCGTCGGTCAATGTTACATGCATTGGCTCGATTTTTGGTGCGCGTGCGAAATTGCCGCGATCAAAGCCAAAGCTCCATTCACAACGTCTGCCCCTACTTCGCCCTCCTTGCCATTTAAGGACAGCGCGTACTACGGCGCATTGATTGAGCGAATAGAAGATGCGCAACTTGCGGTACAAATCCCCAGCCATCCGCATGCAATGTCAATCAGTGATGCAATTACATTGAGTAATCTTGAGCTTTTTATACAAGGTGAAAAGTGGTACGAAATGTTGCCTTTACTCTTTCTATCTCAAGTCGGTAAGCACTTCATCTTACTCAAGCACCCTGATGAGGAATCGTGTCCAACGCTCGTTGCTTCAGCTTTGATTCAGGATTGGCAGATACACAATACATGGCTAAGTTATGCGCCGCAGTTTAGCAATGCAAAGTGGCATTATTGCTTACCAGAGCACGCAGAAGAGACCCTAGCTCGCTTACAGCTGTTTACATCGCCAACACTGTCAAAGTGTTACTCTCTCCAAGAATTTGATAACGAATTCAAGTTACAATTGTCTGATAAAAAATCGGTATGCGAAGTATTGCGACTGACGGTAAGTGGAAATGCTCAACAAAAGCTCTACTATCTCTATCTTGCTCAAAAAGAATTAATGAGTGTTTTGCACCAAGCAGGTTACAAAGTCGGCTTCACAATCATTGAGCAACCTTTCATGCTCAACTTTTATAAAGCAATTGATGAGAAAGCGTATTTCCATTCGGGATATTGCGACCTAAACAATGACGGTAAACAGACTTACCGTGGATTTTGGAATTTTGAAATGATGGTCAAAGCCTTCAATAACATCGATTTTCGCCACTACAAACGCACCGTAAGTGCGATAAGAAAAGGCAAATCGGTCGAAAGGGACGAACATGTTTGATCTCAGCTTAGAGGCAATCGTTTACACCAAAGCCATCACGTTACTTGCGACAGTGGCGGTGGTGATGATCTGGTTAAGCTATTACTGCTATCGACTCAAACAAAAGAACGAAGTGATCTTTGGTACACACCATGCGCCCTACATTGCGTATTCAGTGTGTATCATTGCGTGGATCAGCAGTAACGCTTACTTCCATACCAATCTCTTGCCTGAACTTGGTGCTTCGGCGGGCATCTTTATGGCGAAGTTTGCTAACTTAGCATCCTTTTTTGCGTTCGCCTTTGCTTACTATTTTTCTTGCCAGCTTGCGGCAGAGCAACGCAAAGGCAAAGTGCATTTGTGGCAGCAAGGTATCTTTGTCACCTTGACGGTGTATTCACTGTTTATCAATTTGCGTCCAGATTTGACAGTCGAACACGTCGATATTGAAGGTCCTAGTCAGTTTGTTATCGAATTTGGCTCACACACGTCCTATTTCTTTATTGGTTTGGTCAGTTTCGTTGTGCTCACTTTGGTCAACCTCGTCGCCATGCGAGCAAACAGCAGCAAACTTACGCTAGCAAAAACCAACTACATGATCGCGGGCATTTTAGTATTCATGCTCTCTACCGCGACCATTCATCTTGGTATGACCTACTTCTTGGGTGATTTCTCTCTGACATGGTTGCCACCCGCGCTGTCGATCAGTGAGATGCTCTTTGTCGGGTATGCACTGCTGACCTCGCGCTTCTACAGCGTGAAGTACCTAGCGTACATGACGTTAAGTGCCTTATTGGTATGTGCTATTTTCGTGCTTCCATTGGGGGCTATCTTTATCCCGATGACTGACAATAACCAATGGTTAATTGCCACGCCGATCTGCGCTTTAATCGGGATCACTTGGGGCTTGCTATACAAACGCGTAAGCCGTTACGCCTCTTTCCTGATTTACGGTGATAAAAAGACACCTGTCCAACAAATATTGGCGCTAGAAGAGGACTTTAAACTATCAATTGATGATGCAATGCGCCGCTTAGGAACACTGCTGCAGATTCCTAATGACAAGCTGCGCCTGGTCACCAGTAACTACAATGAAACATTCTACGAAGATTACCTTTCATCAAACAATTCAGTGCTTGTCTTTGATGAGCTTTCTGAAGAACTTGAATACAAAGTTCCAGCTAAGCGCTCAATGAAAGCGCTTTACGATAAGATGAGTTCGAACAATACAGCATTGGTGATGCCGCTGTTTGGTCAGGGTAAATCTGTCACGCACCTATTGGTCTCGCCGCATAAAATCAACAATCAGATGTTCTCTAACGAGGAAATCTCCGCCTTGCAGACGCTGCTTACTCGAGTACAAAGCACGATCGAAGCAGATCGCCGTATTCGCCAAAGCCGAGCACTTGCCAATTCGATTGCTCACGAGATGCGCAACCCACTCGCCCAAGTGCAGTTGCAATTTGAAGCCTTAAAGCAGCACATCGAATCTCAAGCACCGACCGAACAGATCTTGGTTGATATTGAGAATGGACAAACAGCGATCCAACGCGGCCGCCAATTAATCGATATCATTTTGCGCGAGGTCAGTGATAGCTCACCTGAGCACGAGCCGATTGCCATGACCTCTATCCATAAGGCTGTAGACCAAGCCGTAAGTCGCTACGGTTTTGAAAATGAGAAGATTATTGAACGAATCCGCTTACCGCAACACGCTGACTTTGTGGCAAAACTTAATGAAACCTTATTCAACTTTGTCATTTTCAATCTCATTCGCAACGCAATTTACTATTTTGACTCTTATCCAGACAGTCAAATTGAGATCAGCACCAAAACCGGTTCTTACGAGAACGTACTGATCTTTCGAGATACAGGTCCAGGCATAGACGAAACCATTTCTCATAAAATTTTTGATGACTTTTTCTCACATCAAAAGAGTGGCGGCAGTGGCTTAGGGTTGGGCTACTGTCAACGCGTCATGCGATCGTTTGGTGGACGAATTGAATGTGTATCGAAGCGCGGTGAGTTTACCGAATTCCATCTGTATTTCCCTGTAGTGCCCAACGCACCGAAAGCAGAAACACTGCGGACTCCGTATTTCAATGACTGGAAACAAAACCAGCCACGCACTGAACAAAACGTCGTTGACAACGTATCAATAGATAAAGATGCACCAACAGTACTCATTGTTGATGACAAAGAGGTGCAACGTGCATTGGTGAAGATGTATTTAAACCAACTCGGCGTGAATAGCCTGCAAGCCAACAACGGTGAGAATGCCGTTGAAATGTTTAAAAACCACTCCGTGGATTTGGTTTTAATGGATGTGCAGATGCCTGTGATGAATGGCTTTGAAGCGAGTAAGCACATCAAAGCAATGTCCGCTTATACCCCTATCATCGCTTTATCTGGAGAGTCCGGAGAACGTGAACTGGAGATGATTAGTAAGCTCATGGATGGACGGTTAGAGAAGCCCACCACCTTGGCTGCTCTACGTCATGTTCTCAAAGAGTGGCTAGATAAGGACGCGGCTTCACACACTTTTGAAACACAGAGCGAATAGTTGGCACCTGATATGCATTACTGAAGTACAAATCGAATTATCCATTGATTCAAGCCCTCAACAACAAGGAAGAGTCGCTTGATAAGGAGTGAACATGATGCTTCATAGACACACATATTACGGCTTGATACACCACGGCATCAAAACCTTATTGCTTGACCGTGTTGGACATTACACCGAAGAAGAGTATCACCAGTACCTGAATTTAATGACCGGCAAATCAACATGTTTCACCATGAGTCATGACGAGCTTGAAGCGACCGTCGACAACCTACTACGCGAAGGTTATCTAGAGGACGTGAAAACGCTCATTACTCGATATCAAGAGGTCGCCTAACCTACTTGTTACCTCAAATTGCCGCTTCTTGAGCGGCAATTTTATTTTCCTTTCGACCTATAGATGTTCACTTTGCCTCAGATTTCGCTAGACTGTCCTCAACTCAACAACTAGGTAGTATTTGCCATATGAAGCAAATCCTTGATTTTATCCCTCTGATTATCTTTTTTGCCCTATACAAGATGTACGACATTTATGTGGCGACAGGCGCATTGATTGTCGCAACGGCAATCCAGTTGGTTGTAACATTTGCCTTGTACAAAAAAGTGGAAAAGATGCAACTGGTCACTTTCATTATGGTGGCGGTCTTCGGTGGTATGACCATCTTCCTGCATGACGACAACTTTATTAAATGGAAAGTAACCATCGTTTACGTCATGTTTGCCGTTGGCTTAACGGTAAGTCACGCCATGGGGAAATCCGCTATAAAAGGCATGTTAGGCAAAGAATTAACGCTACCTGACGCCGTCTGGAACAAAATAAACTGGGCTTGGGTTGGCTTTTTCTCCTTCTTCGCCGTATTCAATCTCTACATCGCGTATACCTTACCGCTTGATGTATGGGTTAACTTTAAGGTGTTTGGCTTATTGATTGCGACAGTGGTTTATATGATTGCAACAGGCTTTTATATCTACAAACATCTACCAAAAGACGACAAAGAGCAGAAAGAAAACTCATCCGATGTATCGGTTGATGATTAAAAACTCAGTTTTGCTATAATCCGCGCACATTGATTATTCGCAGCGACCCAAGGGTCGCTGTTTTGTTGTTTGCTCCATTTTTTGCATATTAGAAATATTAGGATGTCATCATGAGTGAAGAAGGTCATTCACCTAAAGGGCAATTACTGCTTCGTACTTTGGCAATGCCGGCCGACACCAATGCCAACGGCGATATCTTCGGCGGTTGGATCATGTCTCAGTTGGACTTAGCTGGCGCAATCTTGGCCAAAGAAATATCTTCAGGTCGAGTTGTTACTGTGTCAGTTTCCAGCATTACCTTTAAAAAGCCTGTTAGCGTTGGGGACGTTGTATGTTGCTACGGCGTATGCAGTAAAATTGGTCGCACTTCGATGAGCGTTGATCTAGAGGTTTGGGTAAAACCAGTCAAAGTTGATGGTGTTGAAGACCGCTTCATGGTTTGTGATGCCACCTTTAACTATGTCGCTATCGACAGTCATGGTAAGCCTCGCCCAATTCTGAAGTAACAAAGCCCCCGAAAGGGACGAAATGCTAGGAAGAAGCTCACAATTTCTTATGTTGACTTGTGAGAGGTACAAAAAAGGCGTTAAATTAAGGCTTTACCCCACCGATTAAGGAACTATGCTATGTGGTACGTCATCTTTTCTCAGGACGTCGAGAATTCATTGGAAAAGCGTCTGAGTGTTCGCCCTCAACATCTTGAGCGCTTGCAACAGCTTCATGACGAAGGTCGCTTGTTGACCGCCGGTCCAATGCCAGCTATCGATTCTGACAATCCAGGTGAGGCGGGCTTTACTGGCTCGACCGTAATCGCCGAGTTCGCATCTTTGGAAGATGCGCAAGCTTGGGCTGATGCGGATCCTTATATTGCGGCGGGTGTTTACGAAAACGTGATCGTAAAACCGTTCAAAAAAGTGTTTTAAGTTATGAAAAAATTACTGTGTCTCTTCCTCGCATTAGGTGCCTTGGCGGGTTGTTCATCGAATGATGATAAACAGCGTCAACTTGAATTGATGGCATCTAATCGTGCAGGCGTTCTCTCTGCGGGTTTACCGCTCGAATACGGTCCACTCAAGATCCTACGCGTATCATCCAACAAAAATGTGGTTGAGATGATGATGATCTATAACGACGATGCACTCGGTGCAAAACCACTAAATCAAGTACTGAACACCAGTATCTATACTTACTGCAACACACCAACAGTGCGTGAACAGATCGATATGGGCTTGATGTACCGCATTAAAATTAGAAATTCTCGTGGTCAGTTGATGGCAGACGAGTTGGTTTCAGAACAAACCTGTACGGCGAGTCAAAAGCCACAGTAAAGGTTGGAATGATTAGCTTAATCCAATCACAAACAAGCAAAAGCGAGGGGCTATCCCCTCGCTTTTTCGTTTCTACTCAATCTTCACGACTAAACCAGCTCCGCTCGTAGCTTTTTCGCCGCGGAGACTAGATTCGCTAACGCAGCTTCTGTTTCTGGCCAGTTACGCGTCTTTAATCCACAATCAGGATTTACCCACAGACGCTGTGCCGGAATCTTCTCTGCCGCTTTCTTGATTAGCTCTTCGATCCATTCTTCCGATGGAATGTTCGGCGAGTGAATATCGTAAACGCCCGGACCGATTTCGTTAGGGTAATTGAAGTCTTCGAACGCTTTGAGCAATTCCATGTTCGAGCGCGAAGTTTCAATGGTAATCACATCTGCATCTAACGCGGCAACAGAATCAATGATTTCATTAAACTCGCTATAACACATGTGCGTATGAATTTGCGTTTCTGGTTTAGCGCTTGCCGCCGCGATCTTGAATGCATCGACAGCCCATCGCAGATACGCTTTATGGTCACGTTTTTTCAGTGGCAAACCTTCACGGATAGCAGGTTCATCAATTTGAATGATATTGATGCCAGCCTGTTGTAAATCAGACACTTCATCGCGCAGTGCCAAAGCTAGTTGGTCAGCAATTGCTTTACGGGTGATATCTTCACGAGGGAAAGTCCAACATAGAATTGTCACTGGTCCTGTCAGCATCCCTTTCATTTGCTTATTCGTTAAAGACTGAGCATAAGTTGACCATTCAACCGTGATTGGTTTTTCACGTTCAATATCTGCGACAACAATAGCAGGCTTAACGCAACGAGAACCGTAGCTTTGAACCCAGCCAAACTTCGTCGTCTGGAACCCTGCTAAGTTTTCTGCAAAGTACTCCACCATATCGTTACGCTCTGCTTCACCGTGCACTAATACATCAAGATCGAGGGCTTCTTGACGTCTAACCGCATCTGCAATGTGCCCTTTTAGCGCTTGGTGATAGTCATCCGTCGAAAGTTGACCACTACGAAACGCACTGCGCTGAACACGAATCTCACTGGTTTGAGGGAAGGAACCAATCGTCGTCGTTGGTAGTAGAGGTAACCCTAACACTTCCGCTTGATGCGCAGCTCGCTCTGCATAGGGTGCGCTGCGCTCAGTTAAGGATGCTGAGATGCTATTCAAGCGGGCTTGTACATGTGGCTTGTTGACATGAGCAGCCGTTTTGCGATCTTTAATTGGTTGGCTATATGTATCACACGCCAATATCGCGTTGTGGTCGCCATCGAGCGCACGACCAAGTAACGCAACTTCCGTGACTTTTTGTTTGGCAAACGCAAACCAACTTTTAACTTCATCACTAAGCGCTGGCTCAAGATCCAAATCCACAGGGCTGTGTAACAGTGAGCAAGAGCTGGCTACCCATAGATTGTCACCAAGTTTATCCTTAACGGGTTGCAAACGTTCACGCTGCGCACTCAAGTCAGAGCGCCATACATTACGACCATTCACCACACCCGCAGAAAGTACCCAGCCTTGTGGCAGTTTTTCCACCACCTCATCAAGCTGCTCAGGCGACGCGGATAAATCGATATGAAGGCCATCAACTGGCAATTCGACAATCTTATCTAACGTATCACTCACCGAATCAAAATAGGTAGTAAGTAGAACTTTGACATCGCTACGAATGACTTGATATGCCAATTTGAATGCGTCGCCCCACTTCTCTTCAAGCTCCAGAGAAAGAATCGGCTCATCGATTTGGATCCATTCGACGCCTTGATTTGCTAATTTGGACAGAATCGCTTGATAAGCGGTTAGCAATCTTGGCAATAAGGTGAGGCGATCAAAATCTTCTTCGATTTCTTTTCCTAAATACAGGTAGCTCAATGGCCCCAACAAAACGGGTTTCACGTTATGACCCAGTTTTATGGCATCGTTCACCTCTTCGAACAATTGAGGCCAACTGACTTCAAAACTATCGTCTTTGCTGAACTCCGGCACAATGTAGTGATAGTTGGTATTAAACCACTTGGTCATATCAGACGCAGCCGCCCCAGAACAACCGCAACCCGCTTGAGATTGCCCACGCCCGACTTTGAATAGTGTGTCTAAATCCGGAAAGCCATTAGCGTGGCGCTTTGGTGTGTGCCCTAGCAGCAGAGTGGTGGTCAATACATGATCATACCAAGCAAAATCGCCAGCCGTCGCGAAGCTCAATCCTGCTTCAGCTTGAGTAGCCCAGTTCTTTTCACGAAGTGTCGCCCCTACTTGTTTAAGCTCAGTTTGTTCAATTTCTCCTCGCCAGTATTTCTCCTGTGCAAACTTCAGCTCGCGCTTTTCGCCAATGCGTGGGTATCCAAGAATATGCGTTGTCGTTGTCATGTCCGTATTCCTCTTTCAGTGTCTGATGTTTGAGTCAGTACATCGAGATTAAATTTCACCAAGATGTCTGGATGGCTAAAACTATCTCTCTGAGGGGCAAATTGAACAACATCCAATTATTCAACTTGTTTATTAGGAAAATTCATAATGAGAGCGCTCACTCGTAATCTCCCAAAACAAATAGACGTCTAGACGTTTACATATCCAATTTTTATCGGTAAGTTAATAAAGCTCATGGTAGAAACACAAGGATGAATGGGATTCATGATAGAGTTGAAACACTTACGCACTCTGACCTCGTTACGAGACACAGGGTCACTCACGGCCACAGCGACAGCACTGCACCTGACGCAATCCGCTCTTTCTCACCAAATCAAAGATCTTGAATCTCGCATCGGTGGTCAGTTGTTTTTGCGTAAAACACGCCCAGTGAAGTTCACATCCGAAGGTGAAATATTACTTCGTCTTGCCGATGACGTTTTACCCAAACTCGCCCGAGCAGAGAATGAACTCGCGAGCTTGAAAGAAGATGTCAATGGACGTTTACATATGGCTATCGAGTGCCATTCTTGCTTTCAATGGCTGATGCCTGCGTTGAAGGAATACCAAGTTACCTGGCCAAGTGTCACGCTCGACTTCTCTTCCGGTTTTGGTTTTGAACCTCTCCCTGCGTTGCTTGCCGGAGAGCTTGACTTGGTGATCACATCCGACATTCAACCACGCTCAGAAGTACACTATGAGCCGCTGTTTGATTTCGAAATGCGTTTGATCACGTCCACCAGCCATCCGCTTGCCAATAAAGACATCATTGAACCAGAAGATCTTGCCGATCAAACCATGCTCTCCTACCCGGTTCAGAAACAGAGATTAGATGTCGTGAAACACTTTTTGCAGCCAGCGGGGATTGAACCTGCGAAGTGGAAGCAAGCAGATAATACTTTGATGTTAGTGCAAATGGTGTCAGCAGGATTAGGTGTTGCCGCACTGCCTAATTGGGCGATTTCAGAGTTTTCGCGCCAAGGGCTCATCACCAGTAAGCCTTTTGGTAATGGGTTATGGCGTCGTTTGTTTGCCGCAACACGAAATTCAGAAAAGGAGAAGCGCTATCTACAAGCATTCTTTGCCACGGCACGCCAACAATGCAAAAGCCACCTTGATGGCATCAAGATGGCTTAATGATTCAGATATAGAGACAAGATTAGCGTTCGTAAGATTTGAACTGATTGGTAAGTGGGTCATATTGATAGCCGAGCATATCAAGCTTGCCCACTACCGATTCAACATCCATCTCGTACATAGAAACCAGCTCTTCGAAACTGTCGCATTCTAAGCGCAGCTTTTCATTGACGATACCCAGCAAAATAATGCTGTCCCAGTTACTCACATTGCTTAAGTCCATAGCGACACTCCTCTAAGACAAGGTATTTAGCCTCAGGGTTTTGTTGAGCACATGCGTCTAGGCGCGCTCTAAACAAATAGAGGCTATAACTAAAGCGTAGACTTAATCGAATGATTTGAAAGTGAGCTCGGTCTAAATCCCGAGCTCATTTGTGAAATTGTATGGGGAAAGGATAACCCAGCAGCTTACGCGCCAAGTAGAAACAGGCCTTGGAGACTTGTCATGGATGCCAAAGCAAGCAGCAGCGCTGCAGCAAGCTGAGCCTTATTCGGTGCTTTGTGCGTAAAGATGTGCCAACACCAAACCACAATCGCTATGATCAACATGGCTAGCGACGCCAAGATATGCTGTGTGACTGAGTTCAGTGTTGCTTCATCAAGTTGATATGCAGAAAACAAGGTCAGCACGACTAGCAACATACCCGATACCACACCAGCCACAGGTAAAATGCGGTGGAAAGCTTGCAAACGACTGCGCGCGATAACGAGAAGCAACTGAGCAAATACTGCCCCCAAAAAGAAAATCATGACAGCCATTGACGCAGAAGCCGCCCAATGCGCTTGCTCGAATACTTGGATACTCACATACGCAAACGCTAAGCCATTCGCTAGATGCAACGCCCATAGCGGACCTTTCTCACGTGTCTTCTTAGTTTGAACTTGAGAGTAGAAGTAGAAAATCGCGAATACGATCATGAATGCTTCAATACGAAGCGACGCTACTGCCAACCAAAGAATACCTATAGATGGCAGCATCTTGTGCAGACGACCACGTTGACCAGGACAAATATCACCTTTGATCAAAAGCAACGTCAACAGCGCTTGAGCGCCAAACAGCATTGGAGGAAAAGTTAACAGCAGTTGTTGAATCATGTTGAATACAAACTCAAAAGTCATTTTGGGGTGGCGATAATAGCAAATCGCCTATCGCCAAACCACCTAAACCCAACATGCTACTGTGCTTTATTACGGTCAAGCCACGACTAGAGCGTGGCTAGATACGTCAATACATCTTCTTGGGTCAATAAACCGCGGTATTCATTTTGCGAGTTACATAAAATCCAAGGAAATTTTTTGCCTGTTTTGACCAACTCGCGAACTTGTGAAACTGAAATACTCACATCTATTTGCTCAAATTCCGTGTTCATAATTTGGTTTACCGGACGTTTCCAAATGCGGTTTTCTCTTTCTGACTCCAAATCAGTCCCCATTGCAGGCGTCAAATGCAAGTTCACCTGCTCTTTGGTGATCAGTCCGACACAGCGTTTTTCATTCACGACTACGAGCGGCGCATCCGGGCTCAGGTTCATAAATTCAACCGCTAACGACAATGGCTCACCCGGGTCTAAGCGACGAACGTCACGATGACTCAATGACAACAAAGGAGCGTCGTGAGTTGGCTTAACCTTGACGTCCTTAAAGCGTTTCTGATGGCATTGCGGCTTATCTAGTAACACCAATGGCACCGCCTGAGAAAACAAAAAGCCTTGCATATAATCCACACCCACATTCGCAAGCACTTGTAATTCCTGTTCCGATTCAACGCCTTCGGCAACGACTTTAACGCCAAGTTTGTGTGCCAGTTCCGTAATCATCTTCACGATGTTGTATTTAGTGCTCCCCTCTTCGATATCTTTGACAAACTTACGATCGATTTTAAGCAGATCAAACTGCCCCTTTTCCAGATAAGAAAACGAAGAGTACCCCGTACCAAAGTCATCAATGGCGATCTTAATACCCTGCCCTCGTAGCTCTTCAAGGGCAGTGGTGTGTTCTTGGTCTTGTTCAAAGTAAGCCGTTTCAGTGAGCTCAATAGTGATTCGACTTGGATCTACTCCACTTTCAGCGATCAAATCAAACGAGCTTTGCAATACTTGCAACGAATCCAATTTGGTATTTAATGAACGATTAATGGTTAAACCAATATCCTCACCATACACTTTTTGAATATGAGGCAATTGCTTCAGCGCCGTTAGGCATACCACATCATCCAAAGCGGCGACCAACTCCAAGTCTTCGACTACAGAAATCATTTCTTGCGTGTCATAGGTTTTGTTATGGTGGTAAAAGCGCGCCAAAGCTTCGAACTTCACCACCTTTCCGCTACGAGTTTCAATGATCGGTTGGTAATACACATCAACCAACTGACTCTCAATTTGCGTTCTTAAAAACGCTTCTAAATGATGACGCTTAACCAACTCATCGTGCAGTTCACTGTTGTAAAAATTGAAGTAGCTCTTATCCCCAGAAGATGAGGAAACCATCGCTTGAGCAGCGTGTACTAGTGCCTGTCTTGGGTTATTAGTATCGTAGCCTAGGACTGACACCCCCATTTGTCCCTCTACAATCACATCATGCATACTGGTTCCTAATTCATTTCTTAGTTCAACAAAGAAGCCTCTTAGTGCAATTTGGATCAGACGTAGAGGGCTTAACCACTGACAGTGCGGAGTTTGCAAACACACCACAAACACATCTTTTGACAATTGACCGGCAATACTCGCGTGTCGGCTGCGCATCACAAAATCAGCAAGACCGAGTTGTTGTTCGAGTATGGTTTTTGGTGAGAAATTAGGACGCAGAGTCATAACGATATTAAGCTCTTTGTTACCAGTTTCTTGTACTAGCTTGGCAAGTCGAGATTCGAACTCTTCACGTGGAGGCAGGAAAGCAGACCACTGTTGGGGTTGTTCTCCGGCTTTCTTCATCCACAATAACGATGCAGAAATGTCCGTCGAAAAACCAAGAAAGAGCGTTCGACCCGAAGTGAAGTTCAAACGATAAATACATAAATGATGCGCTTGATTGCTACCGTTGGCAGTGCGGCTCAATAGGTTCCCATTCCAGAAACCTTCTTGATCAATCTGTTCCCAGATATCGTCATAAAAAGCTTTGCTGTGATGGTCCGAGCTGAAAATGTAGGTTTTCAAACCAACAATATCACGATTTTCATACCCCATTTGCTGCTCAAAGGCTCGATTACAACCAAGAATCCTTGTTTCCTGATCGGCGACTAAGATGCCAACGTTTGGCAAATCAAAAATCGTTTCGAGAATTTTTGCCAGCTCTTCACAACCTGTAATACTGAGTTGGGGGATAACCATACCTTGAACCACATGATCATTAAGACGTTCAAAACTCAAATCAACGTGAACCAGCATGGATTCGTTGGGCATTAAACAGCAAGACAAACTGCCATGCCCGCCATTAAGCTCTACTTGAGAAACTTTCTCCCTCGCAGCCCCCTGTTGACCCAGCAGCATGTGGTCAAACAAATCATCCAACCCTTTTAATGGCTCTTTTAAGCCGAATATGGACATCATCCCTCGTTGGTCACATTCAAACTCTCGAGTGTAGATATCATAGGACCACTCGATGATTTGATGCTGACCGGACGCTGGGTGCACTTCTCCTTGTGCAATAGACAATACTTCACTCATTACCTAGCCCCCTATTTTTAGCCTTTCACTCTGTCTAATGATTTCCCATCGTGTCGCCGCGTTTTGCTGTTTTTTTATGATTGCAAAGTGGTCAAAACACAATCTGGAATGTCTACGCATTCAGTCATTATTTGGAGTCAAAATGACGTATGCATTTGTATGCACTAGTTAAATTATAGGAAGAGTTTTACATAAGCACACTATTGCGTAACGATAATTTTTAATCTTAGACAAAGGCAATAACCACAAGGGCTAGAAGGAGATAACACAAGAAAACCCACCTCTAATTGCGAGTCATTTTCATCTAGAAATAAAAGTGGCTGAACTAAGCTTGATTAAGAGAGTTGGGTATAGATACCTGATCATCAAATCGCTATAATTCGCGCTCCTTGGAACAGAGAGCAAAATATGACCAACGACATTACTCCTATTCATGAGTACAAAAAATACTGGGCTGAGTGTTTTGGTACGGCACCTTTCTTGCCGACCAGTCGCAAAGAAATGGATGCCCTAGGATGGGATAGTTGTGACATTATCATTGTCACGGGTGACGCGTATGTGGACCACCCGAGCTTTGGTATGGCAATCATCGGTCGTCTGTTGGAGGCACAAGGCTTCCGCGTCGGTATCATTGCTCAACCAGAATGGAACAACAAAGACGCTTTCATGCAGCTTGGGAAGCCAAATCTGTTCTTCGGAATCACCGCGGGTAACATGGACTCCATGATCAACCGTTACACAGCGGACAAAAAACTTCGTCATGATGATGCTTACACGCCAAACAACGAAGGCGGAAAACGCCCAGATCGTGCAACGTTGGTGTACTCGCAACGTTGTCGTGAAGCCTATAAAGGCACACCTATCGTTCTTGGTGGTATCGAAGCTAGCTTACGTCGCGTAGCTCACTACGATTATTGGTCAGATAAAGTGCGCCGCTCTGTTCTGTTCGATGCAAAAGCTGACATCCTTCTTTTTGGTAACGCAGAACGTGCCCTAGTGGAAGTGGCTCACCGTCTTGCTGATGGCGAAGATATTTCTACCATGACCAATATTCGCGGTACGGCAGTTAACCTACCAGCTGAACCAGAAGGTTACACCGTTATCGATTCTTCTCGTATTGAGAAACCTCGTAAAGAAGCGTTCGTACCAAAGAACCCATACGAAGTGGAAACTCAGTGCGATACCAAAAAAGAAGAGCCTGTTGCACAGCCAATCACGATTCGTCCATCACGTCATGATGCAGCGAACACAGCGGTGCGCCTACCAGCCTTCGAAAAATTGCACAACGACCGCATTCTTTATGCCCATGCCAGCCGTGTTCTGCACTTAGAGACCAACCCATATTCGGGTCGTGCTCTATTGCAACGTCATGGCGACCGTGAGCTTTGGGTAAACCAAGCGCCAATTCCTTTGACGACAGAAGAAATGGATTACGTATTCGGCCTATCGTACGCGCGTGTTCCTCACCCTATGTATGGCAAAGCAAAGATCCCGGCTTACGACATGATCAAAACTTCGGTTAACATCATGCGTGGCTGTTTTGGTGGCTGTTCTTTCTGTTCAATTACCGAACACGAAGGTCGTATCATCCAAAACCGTTCGCAAGAGTCCATCATTAATGAGTTGGAAGAGATCCGCGACAAAGTTCCAGGCTTTACGGGCACAATCTCTGACTTGGGTGGCCCAACAGCAAACATGTACCGTCTTGGTTGTAGCGATCCGAAAGCAGAAGCAAACTGTCGTCGTCCTTCTTGCGTGTTCCCGGGCATCTGTAACAAGCTAAACACAGACCATAAACACACCATCGATCTTTACCGCGCCGCGCGTAAAGTAGAAGGTGTGAAGAAAGTCATGATCGCATCTGGCGTACGTTACGACCTTGCGATTGAATCACCAGAATACGTCAAAGAGCTTGTGACTCATCACGTCGGTGGTTACCTGAAAATTGCACCAGAGCACACAGAGAAAGGTCCACTGGATCTGATGATGAAGCCGGGCATGGGTACTTACGACCGCTTTAAAGAGATGTTTGAGAAGTACAGCGCGGAAGCGGGTAAAAAACAATACCTGATCCCTTACTTCATCTCGGCGCACCCAGGTACTGAAGATGAAGACATGCTGAACTTGGCACTATGGTTGAAGAAGAACAACTTCGAATGTGACCAAGTACAGAACTTCTACCCATCACCAATGTGTAACGCAACGTCGATGTACTACTCAGAGACAAACCCTCTGAAACGCGTGAAGTACAAGCAACGTGAAGATGTGCCAGTAGCGAAAGGTGAACGTCAACGTCGCCTACATAAAGCCCTACTTCGCTACCACGATCCAGCTAACTGGCCGATGATCCGTGAAGCACTGATCAGCATGGGTAAAAAGCACTTGATTGGTGACAAGCCAACCTGTCTAGTCCCTGCAGAAGACATTGATGCACAGACACCAGCGCAACGTCGTAAGTCTGGTCGCCACGGCGCAAATCGTTTTGCAACCAAACACACCAAGAACCAACCAGGCTTCGGTGGTCACTTGAACAAGCGCTCTGAAGGTGGCTCACGTGATGGCAAGCCATCTGGTCACCGCAACGGTTCAGGCAAAGCACAAGGCGGCTCAAATGGACAAGGTCGTGGAAACCAAAACCGCGGTAATGGCGGCGCTAACGGTCAACGTCCAAATTCTGGCTCACGCCCTGGTAGCAACAACCAAAATCGCTCAAACGGTACGGGCTCGCAAGGTCAAGGTCGCCCTCAAGGTCAAGGCAAACCAGCAGGTCAACGCAAACCAAAACGTCGTTAATTCAATAGAACTTGAATGCTAAAAAAGGGCTCCAGAGTTAACTCTGGAGCCCTTTTGTTTTGTCTGGATAATCATTGCTCTTTAGAACAAGCTCTTTCAAACCACACTTGGTCTCTTTCGATACAAAAAATGGTATACGCCAACCAACTTATTGGAAAAACAAACAACTTTTTGGTTAAAGCAGAATCACGTAAGAAATAAACTACTGATTTTTATTCGTTTTATTTTGGTGCGATATTTGCCTAATCGAGTAAAACTCTTAAACATAGGCTGACGATGAGTAATCCACTTCCTCCAAAAACTTCGATGTTTTGGCACGACAACAGCTATACCCACGAAGAAGCTGTTCAGGCATTTGAAAGCGATGGCACGTTGAAATCTCTGAATACCGTTCCAACCACCGCATCCGATGACATGGCTGGCTCGCCTCCTGAGCGCAGTATGTTTTGGGAGGGAGAAACCAAAAAAATCGATCCGCCACCGCCGTCTGAACCAGAACCTCTCAATTTAAAAACCGAGAAAGAACCAACGGAGGCTTTACCAGCACACTTCATCCCTGTCCGCTACGCCATCGATCAGCTAGAGACAGAAGAAACACAACCCTTTGGTTTGCCTGAAGAATGGAAAGGCCAAGGCCCAGCCAAACTCAATACCGTTGGCTATACCTTGCGTCAGCTTCGCGATGGTTGGTTGTATGTCTATGATGCAATCAACAAAAGCCTAGACGAATACGAAATCAAAGGAACGCAATTCACGCTCTACAAGCTGGGAGAGTCGGAAAGCCCAGAATCCGAACAGCGTGGTACCCCAGAAGGCGTAAAACCTTTCCTTACTTACGACGACGGGAGCGTGCTATCGATTTGTTACTCTGAACACCGCTGGACATGGAACATGTTCATGCGCGTCCTTAACAATCCGAGTAATCATATCGATCGCATGCAAACTGTTGTTCTGTCTGCAAACGAGAATCAGCACAACATTGCACCAATCGATAAGTTAACTCAAGTGGCTGATATTGAACCTTCTGCCGTCGATGATGGTCGCTTTGCGGATTCTGCCATCGCTACCAAAGCAGATGAAGATGGTTCTATCTTTAAACCTGTCGCAGCCGAGAGTGATTTAACCTCTGCGATTCCAGAAGAAGAATCGGGTTACTTCGTCGCGATAAAAGATTACGCCGCAGACATTCAAGATATGTCGCTGCATTTTGTTGGTGCCGCAAGCCCATACCGCCTTTTCACTGACCAGTTTTCAAACCAGTGGAACTTGATGCAGACCGCCATGCAACTATGTATGTTTGGTGCAAGTGACGAGATAGACATGCCAGCTAGCGTTAAGCGTAATGGCGAAGAGCTGTCGTTTTATACCGACATGGCTGAGTATTATGATTCCTTTCACCAACTTGATTTGGCAGAGCAAAACAAAAGCTCAGTTCAATCTGGCTATCCTGCCAAATTTTCCGCTGGAGCGATTGAATCACACCAACATACTCAAAGTGACATTGCCAAAACGATACAGGACAAATATCGAATTTCCGCAAACCGATTTGGTAAATACGAGCAATGGATAGCGACTGAGCGTTGGCGCAAGCAGCTCAACTGGAAGCAAATGCTGAGTGAGATGCAGGAGCTGTCAGAGCAAAAAGAAACCATGCTTGCCGAAGTTGTCTCGGTAAAACGAGACTTTATAGCAGTCATGGAGTCCTTAACGCCCCATCACCTCGAAAGAACCTTTGACCTATACAGTGAAGACACGCAGTACAGCTTGTATCAACTCCATAAGCAAGCGGTTGAGTCATTTACTCTGGTGATGCAAGAAGAAGACCGCCAATGGGCTGAAAGCCAATGGGAGAAACCAACCAGTTTACTTGCTCTCTATGCTTCTGGGTTTAGCCGAAGCTTATTTAAAGTAATAGAGAAGAATATTACAGAGGCGCTTAATGAACAGTCGATCGCCTCAGAAAATTCTGATGCTGATAATCAGCTGATGGATCAAATCTCTGCTACTAGCAACCGTGTGAGTATGTACTCTAAAATCATGGACTTTGTTTCCAACCCAAACACTGCGGAAACGGACTTTCTCAAGGATATCGCCAAAGGTTTCCAAGAGCTCGATATTATCTTTAAATCGGCAATAGGTGCGCTTGCAAAAGGCGTTATAGAGTTTGGCGTTAGCTTGACCTCACAAGCATCGATTATGCTGATGCCTGTTTTCGCTAAACCTCTGAACCGCCATAGCTATTATTTGTTTGCTGTTATAGCAGAGCATATGGCACATAATATGCCAGTAACTATAAAAGAAGGTTACGCTCGCGATTTAAAAAAATGGAAAACACGCGTAAATGATTATCTGATTAAGCTCGAAAAAAATGACGCAATCATTGCTGACTTCCAGAAAAATAACCGCAAAGCTGACTCTAAATACACAACAGCTTTAAAAAATAAAAAGACTATTAAGAAGGCACTCGCTGTGGCTACATTGGAGTACCCACAGCGTATTGTATTACCCGATGATCTGCCTCAAAAAACCGTCGAACTGCGAATGCGGCTCGCAACTAATAAGCTCCATGATTTGAATAAACTGTTCGAGAATGCCGGTGGTCTAGGCTTTATGGCATTAGTATTTAACTGCATCGCGCTTGGTGGTGCCATGAGCAGCATTCAAGACACAGGGTTAATGTCCTCAGATGAATTTTTAGATATTCAGCAAAAGCTTTTTTATACAGCAAACGCGTGGACGGGGATTCGTACGGGTAAACTGTGGAACCAAGTAAAAGGAAATGACCAGCTCAGAAGAAAATCCTTTAATACGTTAAAGTCTCTAGTTTCAAATCAAGTAGATGGCTATGTAAACCTAGCAATTGATGATCTAAAGGTCTTCAATAAATGGCTTGCTATCACCGGAGCTCTCGGAGCCCTAGCCTCGGGTATAGAAGCGTACCGTTCTTGGTTCAAAATTGATAGCCTCACAGGTCAGGAGCAGATTTTCGAGCGCATCAATTTTTACTCATTATTAACGCTAACAGGTACTAGTGTTGTTCAGGTGCTTGGGGCTACGGGGGCTCTAACAACGACTTTTACCTTTGGTTGGCCGATGATGTTTGTCATAGCAGCTGCTACAGCAATTTATCTACTGAATAACTACATTAGGAACAAGAATAAACTAGATGGGTACCAGAAGTGGTTAGATAATTTACCCTGGGGCTATAGCGCAAATCGATTAAAATGGAGTCGTTCTGAAGTGTTATTAGAAAGAAACATGCACAATTCAGAAGTCGTTCAAAAAGCACTATTTGATTTGCACACTATTATGGAACAACCAACAATATATCAACAGCCGATACTGCGAGTAGCTCCTAATTCACAAACCCAATATCCAGCAGTGAAACAAGAGTTATCTGCTATTGAACTACATATTCAGCTCCCAATTAGTGCAGCAAGAAACGGAATCAAATTCAGAACAAATACTGCGGCAACTGAAGAGGAATTGATATCAGGTGTTTGGCACGCAGGAGTCGAATTGGAAACCCTGACTAGCTCGTCAGATTCTCAAAGTGTTTATAAATTGAATTTACCCATCAAAGGCTCGACTGACTACTTAGCATTGGAGATAGAGTACATCCTAGATGATGAAAGCAAATTAAGCCGTAAGTACTGGTTCCAAAACAGTGCAAAACAACGTGCAACCTATACAGCAATTTCAGACAATACTAAACAAGTAGCAATCATAAGCTCATTGAACTCAAGTGTTAGTGAACTTAGCTTACAGGAGTAACCATTTGGCCTATTTACCATTTTACATCACCCCAGAAGAGCTTGCTGCTTACCAAGAGGTACAAGAGCATGAGATTTCATCTGGTCAAGGCTTTAAAAACTGGCAAACAAAAAATGTCGAAGAAGCTTCTAGATACATTTATTTGAAGATGACTTCGATTCCTGCGGCTATCTTCATTATTCTCTTTTCCGTACTTGCTGATTTAAACAATTTATCATCCGCACTAACTCTAGCTAGCGGGTTTTGTTTATCCACGTCAGTTATATATTTTCTTTTGAGGCTCAACTT
>NZ_JAKRGG010000013.1:0-128389 GCF_022347645.1 Vibrio sp. MMH1-50 | reverse complement strand
TTCTTGATTTAGACCCACTAAACCTTTAAATCGCCGCCGCGTCTACAAACCAAGTCAGTCTCGCTGAACCTAGCATCTCGAGGTTACTTGGGTATAAATATGAAAAAGCGCACCACGACGATATGTTAAGGTGCGCTTATTTGTTTGCCCAGCAGCTAATACGAGTCAGTCATAGACCTCCGGCTCTGCCGCAGAATGTTTTTCTTGAAGTTCCAATATCAATAGCGTTAACGCATAAAGAACTTTTGCAATGCTTTGATCGCCATGCCACGACGTTCCAGCAACATGCCTACACGAGGTAGCCACGTTGGTGTACTCAGGATGGTTTTGGCGTGACTAAAGGTTCTAAACCCTTCCTCGCCATGGTAGTGACCGATACCAGATTCACCAATACCACCAAATGGTGCGTCTTCCGCGCCAACGTGCAAAATCGTGTCGTTCACTCCGACCCCACCACTGTGAGTGTTACGGGTAATTCGCTCAATAATGCTCTTATCTTCTGACATGATGTAGAGCGCAAGTGGGCGTTGATTCTGGTTGATGTAGCTGATGACCTCTTGGATATCACGGTAAGGCTTGATTGGCATAAGAGGACCAAAGATCTCTTCCTGCATAATGGTCATCTCTTTCGAAACATTGGTGACTAAGTGCGGATATAATCGTCGACCTTCTGCTCTCGTTTCAGGCACGGTATGTAACTCCGCGCCCTTGGCTTTGGCATCTTCCAATACCGCCTTTAATCGGTCGTACTGACGCTGATTGATGATATGAGTAAAACCTTGTTCTTCTTGACCTTTGAGGTACAGCGCTTCAAAACGTTGTAAGAAGAGCGCGACGAACTCATTAACCCTTCCCTCTGGTACAAAGGCATAATCTGGCGCAACACAAATTTGTCCGGCATTGATGCATTTACCGAACAAAATCGCATCAACTGCTTTGTTCAAGTTAGCATCGTCTGCCACGATAACTGGAGACTTACCACCAAGCTCCAAGGTGATTGGGGTTAAATTCTCCGCTGCAGCACGAGCAACCGCGCGACCAACATTAGTAGAGCCAGTAAACAGCAAGTGGTCGAACGGTAATTTGCTGAACGCTTGAGCCACTTCGGCTTCGCCCTCAACCACCTCGACATCTTCAGGCAACGCTCGACAAATCTCAGAAATCACCTTGTTGGTCATAGGAGTGAATTCACTCAGTTTCATCATCACTCGGTTGCCTGCCGCAAGCGCAGTCACTAATGGCGAGAGACTCAGAATTACAGGGAAGTTCCAAGGCGAGATGATACCTACTACACCAACAGGTTGATATTCAACGGTGACTTTAGACGGGGCAAGTAACAAACCAGAATGACGGCGACTTGGCTTACACCATTTATTAAGGCGTTTTAAGGTGTAATTGATTTGAGCAACCGTCGGCAATACATCCGTCATTGCCGTATCAAATTCAGAGCGGTAACCAAAGTCGGTACTTAAGGCTTCCACCAGCGCTTGCTGGTTATTCAAAATAGTCTGCTTAAGAAGGTTAAGCTTCTGTTTTCTTACCTCTAAGATCGGATAAGGTTCGGCATTGTATGCAGCTTTGAGCTTATCCAATTTTTGTTGCAGCAGTTGACCAACTTCGACGTCGACGATCGCATTCATGATTTTCTCCTTGTGCACCCAATCTAGGGCAATGTCGCACTTATGTATGATTTAAAGTTAACATAAGGGCAACATCCTGACTATTAACGCAATAAGGAAGTTAGAGTTCAAACTCAGATTTGTTTCGGTTAAAGCGCAAGTTTCATCTTGTAGTAAGAGACGTCAGATTTGTAGAAGCGTTCGCCTTCAACGTTCATCCCAAATTTTTCGTAAAAAGCCAGTGCGGATTCTCTCGCATCGCACCAGAAATATTCAACAGGTGAGAACTTAAGACTTTCTAACACATATCGAATCATGGATGAACCAATACCCAACCCTTGATACTCAGGCAAGATAGCAAACTTGCGCAATCGAGCTTGATTGTCATCTCGGTATATCGACGCCACCCCCACCAATACGCTGTCGACGAATGCGCCAAAATGCTCCGCTTCCTCGTCGCCCTCTACTTTGCAATGTTCGATGGGTTTATTTGCCCAAAGTACTTGATGGCGAATTGGCATCGCATCTTGCCAAGTGATTTTATCTATACTGATGTTCATGCGTTACGACTCTCTCAAATGCAATTCATAAATGCCCAAACGCTGACTGGCGTCGAGCATCTCAAAATCATGATCAATGTATTCCTTTAGCGTCGCACCAGCGCGCTCTGCAATTTTGATGCTTGGTATGTTGTCTTCCATACAATGAAATTGGATCACTTTGGCATTGCCTCTTTCTCGAATCAGTGGCACCAAATTCATTAAGACCAAATCAATTATTTGATGACCCCGACCTTTCTCCGCCAACCAATATCCAATCTCGGTCGCTTTGCTTTGTGTTTCGATGCCTTTGATACCAAGCACACCGACAAACTCTTGATTTAGGTTTATCGCAAACCAATAAGCATCGAGAGCATTGGAATTAATTCGTTGAGAAATATACGCCACCGCTTCTCTACGGTTAGTGACCCAGTCTGTCCAAGGTAGATATTGAGATAAACTCTCCCTACTCTCATTAACCACAGAGAGCAAGGTAGAAGCATGCTTAGTCAGCAAAGGCTCAATGGAAATACGCTCAGTAATTTGTAGTGCCTGATGTTGTTCATAGCCTTGGTACATAGTGATTCCGTAGTTAACTTTGCTTGATCAAAGTGAATGGCGTCAGTTCGCTTTCAACATAGTGTTTCCATACATGCTCGTACAGGTGATGTTGATTGGCAAATGGTACGAGTTGTTTTGCCTCTT
The DNA here is from genome assembly GCF_022347645.1 of Vibrio sp. MMH1-50. Classification (NCBI taxonomy): domain Bacteria; kingdom Pseudomonadati; phylum Pseudomonadota; class Gammaproteobacteria; order Vibrionales; family Vibrionaceae; genus Vibrio; species Vibrio sp. MMH1-50. Next base: position 125,526 of record NZ_JAKRGG010000013.1, on the reverse strand, counting down.
CTAACGTGCACCAACGGTAGTCGGTATGTTCAAGATTAAGCGTTACTGTTTGATTTGGTTTGCAGAATAATACAAAACAAGGAATAACCATGATTCGATTCTTGTGCGCTTCATAAAACTGTTCGAGAAAGTCTGCAGTATGAAGCTCTACATCTTCAATCTGTGTTTCTTCCTTAAGCTCTCGTACGATCGTTTGCCAGCCAGTTTCCCCCTCTTCGACACCACCAGCGACATGACACCAATAGCCTCCTTTCACTCGTTCTAGTAATAGCATTTTCTTTATGCCGTCGAATTCAGAAATCACCACACCGGACACATGCGTTGCTTGAATAGGAATCATCCACTTTTCCTTTAGAAATTATTGTTTTTTACTCTGAGCAAGACAGTCTACCTCGGTTCAAAAAGAAACGCGGGCTTTATCCCAGCGCACTGATCTTTTTGTGAGTTTAGTGTGCTAAAGTGCGATCTCCCGCAATAAATGAGCAGTAAGATGCCTAACTCACTCAACTCAATGATTCCCATTGGCGTGCGCTTTATGGTGCTGTCCGCGTTTGGTTTTGCACTGATGTCTGCCACGGTCAAGCACGTTAGCTTGCACGGCATTCCCGTATTTGAAATCGTAGCCGCTAGGGCGCTGGTTTCGTTAGTGATCAGCTATCTCGATGTAAAACGTAAAGGTATATCCGTTTGGGGTAATAATAAGCCCTTGCTCTTTGCTCGCGGTGCCGTTGGAACCATGGCTCTGATGTGCGTGTACTATTCCGTTACGACTTTGCCCCTGGCTGAAGCGACCATTTTCCAGTATATCCACCCTGTCTTTACTGCCTTACTCGCCGTTTTCTTCCTTAAAGAACGTATCCAGTTCTCGACGTTTATTTGTATCGCCCTTTGTTTACTTGGGGTCTACGTCATGGTGCGACCAGAAACTGGTCCAGACGCCGAACATGCCTTACCAATGTTCAGTGTGATGATTGCTATCTTAGGCGCATTTGGCAGCTCTATTGCGTATGTAATCGTGCGTAAGCTAAGCCAGACAGAAGACAGCTCTGTCATCATCTTTTATTTCCCATTAGTGGCGCTGCCTGCATCGATTCTTTTGATTGGCGATCAATTCGTCATGCCGGATTTGTATCTAACAATGATGCTTGTTTTGGTTGGTGTGTTTACTCAGATAGGACAACTGGGGTTAACGAAGGCAATGCAAACACAAGAAGCTGGTAAAGCATCGGCTTACTCATATGTACAGATCATTTTTTCTGTTGTGTTAGGTATCGTCTTCTTTGGAGAACTGCCTGCGGTATGGACATATCTGGGGGGAGCTCTCATCGTGACTGGCGCTTTGATTAATGTCTTTGGACAGCACCTAAAACTGCCATTTATGAAGCGATAATAAGCTCTTTATAAAGGAATCCCTTGGTTTCAAACAACAAAAGCCAGATCAAGACTCTGGCTATTCTTTTGACAGCTCAACTAGATTAAGCGGCGAACTTTAAGCCAGCAATACCGGCAACAATGAGCAGCAAGCTGATGAGCTTGATTAACGTGGCTGGTTCATTAAATAAATAGATGCTGGCAATCGCAGTTCCTATTGCCCCTATTCCGACCCATACACCGTAGGCAATGCCTAAAGGTAATGTTCTAAGTGCAATACCAAGTAACCAAAAGCTTAACACCATAAACCCGACCGTAAAGGCAGACGGCGCAAGCTTACTAAAGCCTTCCGAGTATTTAAGACCGACCGCCCATGCCACTTCGCATAGCCCCGCGAGAAATAGAATTGCCCAAGCCATTGAGAGATTCCAAATGATTGGGGTCGTCCCCGATAGTGATAAGAGCGGTGAGGTCGTCCTCACTTCTTGTGAATCCACATTATAAATAAAAAGCGCTCACCAACAAAATTGAAGTGACTTCGCTAGGTTCAGCGAGAATGACTTGGTTTGTAGACGCGGCGGCGATTTAAAGATCTAGTCATTCTAAATCAAGAATCGGCAACAAAGTATACAAGCCAAGACAGCTCGCCCTTTGGGAGCGTGTCATTGACTCGCTTTTTTAGTCAAACAAATGGCTGCGTCAAACAACTTGGAAAGAGCTAACTATTACACTGCGTTGTTTTCCTTACTCTCGAATCAATGACAACGCTCTGAATCCTGCATCTTAAAGTCACTTGGGTATAGACACCTTTATTTAACAGTTTGTATATAAACTTCTGCTGTTGAAAGTGATGCATTTATTGCACAAATCACACAAAACCGGAACAAGCATGCAAATTCGCAATCGTTTGTGTGATTCATGTCGCTTACAAAAGCTACTGATAACTTTAGTATTTGCGCGAATCCAATTATAAGGTATGACATACCCATGAAATATATAAAAACACCTCTTGCTCTCCTCATTGGTGCGACCCTACTTACCGGATGCAATGACGATACTGAATATGTGAATGTTCAACCTAAAGAAGTAAAGATCGCCACTTATAACCTCTCTTTTGATCGCTATACTTTCGAAGCTCTTGTTGCAGAAATGCAAGTTGAACCAGCAAAACAAACTCAGCTCGTTACTGCATACCTTGATAAATCAATTGCTGCGGAAGACAAAGCAATGGCTGAGAAAGTCATTCAGATCCGTAACGTAGCAGCAATCATCCAGAAGAACCGCCCTGATGTTCTGATGATGGCGGAATACAACAACGATGGCACTGGCGAAAACAAAGCCGCGCTAGAGGGCTTCCAGAAAAACTACCTTTCTATCGCACAAAGCCTTGAGGGTGCAGGCGGTAAAGCTGATCTAGAGCCTATCGAGTATCCGTACGCGGAGTCTTACTCGACAAATACTGGCTTAAATAGTGGCTTAGACTTAGATAACGATGGCGTAAAAGGCAAACTACCTGGTGACGCTTGGGGCTTTGGTAACTACCACGGTCAATACGCGTTCGCTTTAATGTCTAAATACAAAATCGACACAGACAACACACGTACTTTCCAAGAGTTTAAATGGAAAGATATGGAAGGCGCTAAGATCCCTACCATCACGCTATGCGACGACCCAAGCAAATTCCCTGAAGGCATGGACTGTGGTGACGATTGGTACACTGCTGAAGAGTGGGAGCAAATTCGTCTGTCTTCTAAAAACCACGTAGACGCACCAATTATCATCCCAACAGAAAAAGGCGATGAAGTTGTTCACCTGCTTATGTCACACCCGACCCCACCAGTGTTTGATACAGGTAAAAACAAAGTACAAAACGGTGCAGAGGTTGAGTTCTGGCATCATTACGTACAGGGTAAAGACTACTTCTACGATGATGCTGGTAAGAAAGGCGGTCTGGCAGAAGGTGCGAAGTTCGTCATGATGGGCGACCAAAACCTTGATCCATTGGATGGTGATGGCTTTAGTGAGATCATGCAAGCATTCCACAATGATCCATTAGTTAACCAAGACGTGATGAATGGCGAGCTTTACCCAACAAGCTTTGGCGCAGCAGAACACGCAGCGGACGACAGTTCTACTCACCCAATTCCAAATCGCATTACTTCAACATTTGGTCTAGGTGTTGACTACGCTATGCCATCAGCAAACCTAAACGTTGTGGATTCTGGCGTTTACTGGGCTGCATCTTATGAAGAAGGTCGTGAGCTATTTAACGATCCTCGCATTGGTGAGAAAGGGAGCGGTAAGGATGTTTCTTCTGACCACCGCATGATCTGGATTAAAGCTCAGTTCTAATCACGAACGTTTTAGAATTTAGTAACACAAAGCCTCGGTTTATGCCGAGGCTTTTTTATCGGGTCTCAAATTACCAGCGGTAAGTAACTGAAACACCGACATCTTCAATTGTCACCCAAGGCACGAGTTGAACATTCTCATCATAAGCATCTGTAAACACGTAAGCACTCAATGTGCCCAATGCAGCACCAGCTAACACATCTCGCCAATAGTGTTTCTTCGCCTCTACTCTGCCATAGCCGACTAATGTGGCAACACCGTATGCAGGTAAACCTGCTTCCCAACCATAACGCAAATAAAGAGTGGTAGCCGAAGCAAAAGCATTAGCCGTATGGTTAGAAGGAAAACTGTCGTTGCCGCTTTTATCTGGACGCTCAGCATCAATGGTGGTTTTACCAATTAAGCCAACACCAGACGCAGCACCAATACTAAAGCCAGCTTGCCAAAAGCCATCCCAGTCCCCTTTGTATACCGGAACAGCCGCCGCCGTTGCGACCAAGCCATACGCGCCAATATCGGTCAACACGTCCCAATCTTTCTCACTCATGGCATAAGTAGATTGGGCACAAAGAGTGGAGACTACAGCAACCAAACGTACAATTTTCTTCATTAATACAACCAATTAGATTTAAAAGTGCGAGCGAAAACTATCACAGCTCTCGCGATTGTTCGACTGCAAACTGTAACAATTAAAGCGTGAATTGTTTGTGAAAGGAGAATCAATGACTGGACTAAAGGGAGTGACCGGAGACATAAAACGGGCAGTTACACACAAACTGCCCGTTTCGGATGTTTTACTTTCTGCGCTTGTAAACCACACAGAAGTTGCCGCGCTTGGTGCGGCACTTAGAGCAGCGTTCGCAGTCCACTTCGGCGCGGTTACCGTCTTTCCAGCGCTTGATCAATTGTGGCTCTGCCAATAACGGACGAGAAAGCGCGAAGAATTGAATCTTGGTGTTTTCAGCCAAGTCTTCAATCGCACAGAAGTCGTTTAAACCACCTACGGTAATTACCGGTACGTTCACATCTTGGCTGATCACTTGACCGTATTCATGGAAGTAGCCTTCTTCTTGTAACGTGTAACCGTCGAACGATTCACCTACCATGGTGCTTGCGTTACCGTGAATGTTACCCGATACAATGATCGCATCAACGCCCACCTCTTCTAGCTTCTTACAAACAATGCGCGTTTCATCGAACGTCAAACCGCCATCGAAGAATTCCGTTGCTGTCAGTTTCACCAGAATCGGGAAATCGTCACCAACTAGCTTGCGTGTTTCGGCATAGATCTCCATAAGGAAACGCATGCGGTTCTCAAGGCTACCGCCGTATTGGTCTTCGCGACGGTTGTAGTATGGGCTTAAGAACTGGTTGATCAAGTACGTGTGCGCCGCGTGGATTTCTACACCATCAAAGCCAGAATCTTGTGCACGCTTACTTGCTTGTGCGAATGCTTTAACTATGTAGTCGATCTCATCTTGAGTCATCGCTTTGCCTTCCGTTTTGGTGCCACGCTCTGGCACCTCACTTGGAGCAAAAATCACACGCTCGCCAACGTTGAATGTTGTTTTTGTGCCACCGTAAGCGACCTGCATGACGATCTTAGAGTCATGCTCATGAACAAGGTCAGTCAGCTTTTTGTATTCATCGATGAAAGAGTCGTTGTAGATCCCCATCATGCCTGCGTTCGGCTTCTCTTCTTCTACGATGTTTGCGTAGCCAGTAACGATCAGGCCCACTTCACCTTTGGCGAGTTCTTCATAAATGTCATAAAGCTTCTCGGTCATATGACCGTCTTCTGTCGCCATATTTTCCCACGTTGCACTGCGTACAAAGCGGTTCTTTAGTGTCATATTGCCAATGCGGGCTTCTGAAAACAAAATGCTCAAGTCCAGTCCTCTTAAAATCTGTCTTTTAGTTCTACATACCCAAGTGACTTCAAGATGCAGGATTCAGAGCGTTGTCATTGATTCGAGATCAAGGAAAACAACGCAGCGGAATAGCCTGCTCTTTCCAAGTTGTTTGACACAGAGATCGAATTAATGACACGCTCCCGAAGGGCCCTCTTTGCAAATAGTAAGGGTCTTGGCTCGTATACTTTGTTGTCGATTATTGATTTAGAGTAACTAGATCTTCAAATCGCCGCCGCGTCTACGAACCAAGTCATTCTTGCTGAAGCAAGCATCTCGAGGTTACTTGGGTATAGATCACTACCGAGCAGGAACGAAAAAGGAACAGCGATACACAAAGCATGGCTGTTCCTTCTCTGAATTTCTGTTCAGTGCGATGAGCGACGCGAACCTTACCGCCGAAACTGCGGCAAAACTTTAATCTGGATTAAAGTTTGGTGAGATAGATCACCGATTCCGCATTCATTGGTTTTGTTCTCATCATAACTACTGATGGCATCAATCGTTAACTCAGATTTACTTTCCTTTAATGAATAAACGGCAGTGGAATCAACTCTAAACCAAGCACGCCACTGATGCTCATTACGACCAATAACGACACCTTAAACACCGCTTTGGACCATTGGATGTAGTTGTTGTAATTCACTTTTTGGAATGTCACCCGTGTCCACATAAAGCACACCGCCGCCGAGACCGCTAAATACTCGTACCCAGCTTCCCCCAACATAAACAACCCAATAGCGACCACACCAAAAGCCACCACATACGCTTTCATATGTTGATGCGCTTTGGCAATGCCCTCTTTAACAGGAAGAACAGGAATGCCTGCATCGCGGTAATCTTGCATACGGAACATGGCAATCGCATAGGAGTGCGGCATTTGCCAGAGGCAAAACATAATGAAGAGTAAAATCGCTTCTAAGCTGATGTAGTTCGTCACCGCAAGGTAGCCCACTAGCGGAGGAACCGCGCCAGAAATGCTGCCGACTAAGGTGCCGTAGACCGAATTTCGCTTGTACCACATGGTGTAGAAGAAGACGTAAAACACGTAACCCAAGAGTACAACCACAGCGGAGAGCGGATTCACCAGTTGGAATAGTAACGCTGTGCCATTCAACAGCAATACCAAAGCGTAAACAAACGCCGCATCGATGTTGATGTTTCCCATCACCAATTCACGGTTTTGCGTGCGCTTCATTTTTTGGTCGATATCGCGGTCGAAGATATTGTTCACCACGCATCCTGATGCAATCACAAGCCCGACGCCAACTAACGTTGTTAGCAACAACAGAAAGTTAGCGGGTTCTGATTTTGCGGCGAGGAAGAACCCCGCCGCAACAGAAATCAGGTTGCCGAAAATGATGCCCGGTTTAGTAATAGACAAATAACTTTTCAGCATACCCTAGCCTACAACTTCATGTTGACGTTCATGTTGTAGATGATCCAGATCGAACCAGCGATCAGAATCAACACAACAATGGCGGTAAACATCAGTGACACCACGTTCCACTGCCCTTCTGACGTCTTCACTTCCATGTGCAAGAAGTACTTAAAGTGCACGAAGATCTGCACAATCGCACAACCAAATAACACAGCATAAGTTGCGGTATCTGGCAGTACTTGCGCCCACACACAGTAGAAAGGAATCACGGTCAGGATCAGAGACGCAATAAAGCCCTTCACGTAATCAGAGGCACCTGTATCTAGATGTTGTTCCATTACATAACCCCCAATAAGTAAACGATTGTGAATACACAAATCCAAACGATGTCTAGGAAGTGCCAGAACAAGCTCAAGCACTGGAATCGCATCGACATGTTATCGTTCAAGCCTTTGGTTGAAAGTTGGTGGTAGCACACGGCTAGCCAGATCAAACCAAAGGTTACGTGCAAACCGTGCGTTCCGACCAAAGTGAAGAACGCAGATAGAAATGCACTTTCTTGTGGACCATAGCCTTCAACAATCAGGTGATGGAACTCATACACTTCCATCCCAATAAAGCCAGCGCCAAGTAAGAAGGTCACTTTTAACCAACGTTTTAACCCTGCAACGTCTTTGCGCTTCATTGCAATCATGCCAAAGCCAAACGTAATACTACTGAATAGCAGCAACATGGTTTCTACAAACACGAACGGCAGTTCGAAAATGTCTTTACCGGTTGGACCCGCAATAGAGCCGCTTTCTAGTACTGCGTAAGTCGCGAACAAAGTCGCAAACAATACACAGTCACTCATTAGGTAAATCCAGAAACCAAACAGCTTAATACCTGCAGAATCATGGTGATGATCGTGGTCGTGAACCGCAACATTAGCTTGCATAGGTCACCTCCAGATCGTCTTTCTTATCGTTGTCTTTCACTTCGTTTTTCTTCGCTTCTTCAAGTTGAGCTCGACGCTCCGCTTCAATCGCTTTGATTTCTTCTACTTCAACGTAGTAATCCACGTCGTCGTTGTAGCTGTGTTGGATACACGTAACGATGATGCCAACAAAGCTTGCTGCTGCTAGCCACCAGATGTACCAGATCATCGCAAAGCCAAATACCAATGCCCATGCAGAAACATAAATACCTGTTGGTGTGTTCTTTGGCATGTGAATGCGTTCGTATTCCACTTCTTTGGTTGGATCGAATTCGCCACTCTGCTTTTGGTACCAGAACGCGTCTAGGACATCACCTTTTGGTAGGTGCGCAAAGTTGTAGAACGGCGGTGGTGAAGACGTCGCCCACTCAAAGGTACGACCGCCCCATGGGTCACCTGTTAGGTCTCGGTTTTGCTCGCGGTCACGAACACTCACGTAGATTTGGATGAACTGACAAGCCACGCCAAGCGCAATCACTGCCGTACCCGCTGCAGCAACTGCCAGCAGTGGGAAGTACTCTGGGTTAAGATCTTGACTTAAACGACGCGTCATGCCCATAAAGCCCAGTGCATAAAGCGGTAGGAACGCCATTAGGAAACCGACAATCCAACAAATGAATGCACGTCTGCCCCATGTTTCGTTCATGGTGAAACCCGTCGCTTTCGGGAACCAGTAAGTGATTGCCGCGAAACAGCCGAATACCACACCACCAATGATTACGTTATGGAAGTGCGCAATCAGGAATACAGAGTTGTGCAGAACAAAGTCCGCGCCCGGAACCGCCATTAGTACGCCCGTCATACCACCTACAGAGAAGGTAATCAGGAAGCCAACTGTCCACATCATCGGCGTAGTAAAGCGGATTCGCCCTTTGTACATAGTGAATAGCCAGTTGAAGATCTTCACCCCGGTCGGGATAGAGATAATCATGGTGGCGATGCCGAAGAATGCATTCACATTTGCACCTGAGCCCATGGTGAAGAAGTGATGCAGCCAAACGACGAACGCCAAAATCGTAATTACGATGGTCGCCCATACTAGCGAGGTGTAACCAAACAGCTTCTTGCGTGAGAAGGTTGCCGTTACCTCTGAGAACACACCAAAAATAGGCAAGATCAGGATGTATACTTCTGGGTGACCCCATGCCCAAATCAGGTTGACGTACATCATTACGTTGCCACCAAGATCATTGGTGAAGAAGTGCGTGCCGATGTAACGATCCAGCGTCAGTAGCGCGATGGTTACAGTTAGGATTGGGAATGAAATGATGATTAGAATGTTGGCACACAGGGACGCCCACGTGAACACTGGCATCTTCATCATTGGCATAGACGGCGTACGCATGCGCAAAATAGTTGCAAAGAAGTTCACGCCCGTCAGCGTGGTGCCGACACCGGATATTTGCAGCGCCCATATCCAATAATCCACCCCAACTCCGGGGCTTGCCTCGATACCAGACAGCGGCGGATATGCCAACCAACCAGTACGACCAAACTCACCCAAGCCAAGTGACATGTTAGTGAGGATCACGCCCACAACAAACAGCCAGAAACTTAGGTTGTTTAGGTAAGGGAATGCCACATCACGCGCACCAATTTGCAGCGGCACGATGATGTTCATCAAACCAATAACTAACGGCATCGCCACGAAGAAAATCATGATTACGCCATGGGCAGTAAAGATTTGATCGTAGTGATGTGGTGGTAAATAACCGCTCTCGCCTGCCGCAGAAAGCAGTTGTTGGCTACGCATCATGACCGCATCTGCAAAGCCACGAATCAACATCACCATTGCCACGGCGATGTACATAAAGCCTAGTTTTTTGTGGTCTACCGAAGTAAACCATTCATTCCATAAGTATTGCCACTTACCCGCTTTGGTTATCGCCGCAACGACAGCCAAACCAACGATCGCGATCACCGCTAGAGTGACGACAATAATCGGCTCGTGATAAGGGATTGATTCAAGTGTTAATCTTCCAAACATTGCGATTATCCTAGATTTTCCGGCAAACAGTTCATTGAACCCGGATGCTGGGTCACGACGTCGGTGAACAAAAATGGTGGAATACTAGAGAACATCTTCACAGGCTCCGCCACCGTTGGTGATGCAAGCGCACGGAATTGCTCCCAGTCTTCGATTCGATCAGGGCTGGCTTTCACTTGTTGCACCCAATTCAGGAATGCAGTGCGATCTTCCATTGCCGCTGCGGTAAATTTCATTTGCGAGAAACCCTTACCGCTGTAGTTAGAAGCAAAGCCTTTGTAATCCCCTGTGTGGTTCGCAATCAGATTTAACTTAGTCACCATGCCTGGCATCGCGTAAATCTGAGTACCGAGACGCGGGATAAAGAACGCGTTCATGATGTTATCTGAGGTCAGTTTGAACTGAACCGGAACATCTTTCGGAAACGCCACGTAGTTCACTGTCGCAATGTTCTCTTCTGGGTAGATGAACAGCCATTTCCAGTCGAGTGACACCACCTCAATGGTGATGGGTTTGACGTCACTTGCGATGGGCTTGGATGGCTCTAACTCGTGAGTAGAACGCCAAGTGATGGTTGCCAAAATCGCGATGATGATGATTGGAATCGTCCACACCACCACTTCAATCTTGGTCGAGTGCGCCCACTCTGGAGCGTATTCCTCGCCAGTGTTCGACTCTCGGTAGCGGTAAGCAAAATAGATTGTCATTAAAATCACGGGGATCACGACAATCAGCATCAGTAAAAGCGCTGTAATGATCAGTTCTTTTTCCTGAACGCCAATACTACCTTTCGGGTCAAGTAGAGCAGAGTTACACCCTGAAAGCATAAGAATGGTTCCTGCCAAACTTATCCTCGCTAAGATGCGTTTGTATCTTGAAGCTTCCATTAACTTTCTCGATGGTTAGCCAACAACAGAGCAAGCCCTGCGATTGGTTGTCTTGGTCATTAGAATATTTTTGTGTTGAGCTTGTGCAGCAATGGACTTCTTGGTGGGAGGTATCAAGTTGCTTGATGGTTAAAACCACACTCACAACGTGAGTTTATTGTTACACTTTGAAATACATTGTTACATTCGAGCGCATTATGCGGAGGGAAAAAGGAAAGCTCATTAGCCACAGATGGAAACTAACGTTCCATTTATGAAAGCTTATATTGATATAGGAATAGCAAAACAGGTGCACAACATTAACGTACTACAGCGCATATTCTTTTCTTTACAGTAACTTAAGCAATGTAAACGAGAGGAGTAATCAGTTGCGTATTCGGCACGAGAGTGTGAGCTACATTAGAAAGTGCGAATTAAGGAAAGCGTGACCAGTATCATAGTTATGAATTCACATACTATTTACATGGCATTTTTCCAGCAAATGATTAGTTAGGCGATTCAATTTGCCAGATTAATACCAAGTGCTTTTTAAGAGTGATATTTGGTTCAATTGTTAATCGAATGAACTCATTAAAACGAAACGAGCGCTACATAACTAGCGCTCGGTGCCAGAAACCAATGGCTCAATGCTACATTCTCATTCCGCCATCCACTTCGAGCACTCGCCCTGTGAAGTAGTCGTTTTCAAGAATGTATTTCACGGCATGAGCAATCTCACTCGTCTCCCCCATCCTACCGACGGGTATCATCTTTTGCAGTCGGTCTATGGCTTCTGGCTTCATTTGATCTGCCATTGCCGTTTTGACGACTCCGGGCGCAATGGCCGCAGAGCGAATGCCATATCTGGCGAGTTCTCTTGCCCATGTTGTTGCCATGGTTGCGACGGCAGCTTTCGAGGCAGAGTAATTGGTTTGCCCAATATTGCCCGCTCTCGCCACGCTAGAGATGTTAATGATGGAACCCTTCGAGCCACTCTCGATCATTTTGACTGCCGCTTCTCGACCACACAAGAAGGTGCCCGTGACATTGACGTTCATTACTAGGTTGAACTGCTCAAGCGACATCTTGGTGATCTCGCCGTCTTTGGCTTTGACTAACAATCCATCTCGCAACACGCCTGCGTTATTAACTAAGCCGTTTAGCTGCCCAAAATCTTGAAGAATCTCATTAAAGGTATCCTCCACTTCAGATTCATTAGTGACATCAAGTCGATAGATCAACGCCTTGGCACTGAGCATGCGGCATTGTTCTTGGGTATTCAGCAGTCCCGTTTCGTTAACGTCAAGCAATGCTAAATCCGCGCCCGCTTGAGCAAGGCTGACCGCCATCATCTGCCCTAGTCCTTGCCCCGCACCTGTGATTGCAATGACACTGTTTTTTAAATCCATATCTGTACTCCATTACTGGATAACTTCCATGCTTAAACGCCTGATAGGGAATCTCGCTTTTAGCCCTTCTGGTTCTTATAGAATTCAAACAAGCTTGAAAAGTCGAGTTCTGCATGACCTGCTGCGTTATGGAATGCATAAAGATTACGAGCCAAAGAGCCCATCGGAACAGAAGAGTTGGTTTGCAGCGCCGCATCCAAGCCTAATCCGAGATCTTTGAGCATCAACTTGCTCATAAAGCCGGGATTGTATTGATTACTTGCTGGCGCAGAGTCCATCACGCCTGGGCATGGGTTATAGAGCTCCAGCGCCCAGTTTCGACCAGAGCTTTGCAGCATGATATTGGATAAGACTTTCGGGTCGAGACCATGGTCAATACCGAGATTGAGTGCCTCACAGGTTCCCGACATCAAAATTCCCAACATCAGGTTATTACAGATTTTTGCCATCTGACCGTCGCCCGCTTTACCAGCGTGGAACACGTTCTTACCCATATATTGCAAGATCGCATTGGCTTTAGAGAACGCTTCATCCGAGCCACCAACAATAAAGGTCAGCGTTGCTGCTTTTGCGCCTGCTACACCACCAGAGACAGGAGAATCGACAAACAACAATCGTTTGTTCTGAGCTTCGTTCGCCACCAAGCGTGCGGAATCTGGATCGATGGTCGAACAGTCAATCAGCAATGCGTTGTCCTGCACAATGTTGAGCAGACCGACACCACCGTGCAAATCCCCTAAGTATACCGCGCGCACGTGTGCACCTGCTGGTAGCATGGTGATGACGGTTCCCGCGCCATCTACGGCTTCTTCTAACGTGTTAGCAACCACCGCGCCAAACGGTTCAAGTTGCTTCGCCGCGTTCACATCCACATCGAACACTTGCACGTGAAACCCTGACGCCAATAGGTTTTGTGCCATTGGACTGCCCATGTTGCCCAAGCCAATAAATGCAATGGTACTCATGTTGTTTCTCCTTATTTTCCTAGCTGTGCAAGTGGATGTTCCTCTTCTGACCAAAGAGAAGTGAACAAGGTATCGATAACGATCTCATCGACTTCACTGACGCTGTTAAACATCCATTTTGGATTGCCATCTTTATCAACTAATCGAGAGCGCACGCCCTCTTCAAACTCACCGAGTAATGCGCTACGAACTGACAAGGTTAGCTCTAGACGGAAACAATCCGCCAACGACAAACGGTGGTACTCTTTGACTTGTCTAAAACAGATATGTGCGGCGATCGGACTGCCCGCAACAAACGATTTTTGTGCGTTCTCAAGCCATTGAGTCTCGCCTTCCATTGCTTGAATACGTTGGGCAATCTGATTTAAGTCATAGCCTTTGCAGGCTTCTTTAATTTGGTCGAGATAAGGGCAAATCTGAGTCGTCGGCTTACTGTCGATGACTTGATCTTCCATCAACTGAAGTAACGCACTGACAAGCGATTTGGCATCGGCAGAGCCCCAGTCGACTTGTTTCAGCTCTTCTAACAGTGCCGGATATTGCTCTTCCAACAGCAACCATTCTGCCAAACCGATAGTGACAGCGTCACTTGAGTTCACCATTGCACCGGTTAACCCAAGGAACAAACCTACCTCTGGGTCGATTTGGCTTAAGAACCAAGTACCACCTACGTCTGGGTAAAGTCCGATATTGATCTCTGGCATCGCAAGACGAGATTTAGGCGTGACGACTCTATGGCTGGTTCCCATAAACAAGCCCATGCCACCGCCCATCACAATGCCCTCTCCCCAACCAATGATTGGCTTTTGGTAGGTATGAATCAGGTAATCGCATTCGTACTCAAGCGAGAAATAGTTAGAACAGAACTCGGCTGTCTCTTCTTTGCTTTTGTCGTGCATGACGTGGTACATGGTTCGTACATCGCCCCCTGCACAAAACGCTTTCTCACCCGCGCCATTGAGGATGACACACACCAAATCAGGGTCATCTTGCCATTCGATAAGTTGGTCGTTGAGCTCTGCCAACATGTCGTAAGTCAACGCATTCAAAGAAGCCGTGTTGTCTAACGTCGCGATACCAATTCGGTGCACGCCGTCTAAGCAATCTATTTCGCTAATGGTTACTTTCCCTGTCATGCGACCTCCTATTGATTCTTCCAGTTGGGTTTACGTTTTTCTAAGAAGGCACGAACTCCCTCGGTTTGATCTTCGGTATCGAATAAGTTTAGAAACAGCTCTCGCTCTTTAATCAGACCATGTTTGAGTGGCGCTGAACGCATGTTTTGGATAAGTGCTTTACATGCGGTTACCGAAGAAGGCGATTGATTGGCAACCGATTCTGCAAGCTCAATTGCTTTATTAAGCGCTCCACCTTTTTCCACCACTTCTTCCGCTAAGCCAAGTTCTCGAGCTTGTGCTGCACCGACTTGTTCACCGCACAATATGATGCGTTTCGCCCAACCTTCACCGACCAATGCGGTTAGGTTTTGCGTACCACCAGCACAAGGCAGTAATCCGACTTTCGCCTCTGGTAGTGCCAGCACGGCTTGCTCTTCCACCACACGAATATCACACGCCAATGCGACTTCTAATCCACCTCCCATGGCGTAGCCGTTGATGGCAGCGATAGAAACCCCTCGAAATGCAGACAGCGTTTCAAAGGCTTCACCAAAGATACGTGCCATCTCTAACGCCACCGCTTTATCGCCATCGGCAAACAACTTGAGGTCTGCACCTGCAGAGAAAAACTTCTCTCCACTCCCAGTGAGCACTAGAGCGTAAACGTCTTTGTTGTCGTTTAGCGCTAGCACTAGCTCTTTCAACGCGGTTAAGCTTTGTGACGTCCATGTATTAGCGGGCGGGTTGTTCATGGTCACCACCGCAACATGATTGCTGATGGTGTGTTGAATCGCTTGTTGTTCTGTTAGTGACATATCTCTGAATCCTTTCTTGATGAAAATGACCTGAGCTTTATGAATAAAAGCAGAGCTTGTCGGCTGCACTTATAGCAATGCCGACTCCTCTGCGAGCAATCGACGCGCGATGATCAACCGCATGATCTCGTTAGTACCTTCCAAAATTTGGTGTACTCGAACATCACGGAAATAGCGCTCCATCGGGTATTCTTTGATGTAACCGTAGCCACCGTAAAGTTGCAGTGCTTGGTCACAAACTTGAAAACCAACATCGGTTGCAAAGCGTTTTGCCATGGCACAATAAGTCGTGGCGTCTGGGTCACCTCGGTCTAACTTGCTGGCGGCGTAACGTACCAGTTGGCGAGCAGCGACAAGCTCGGTTGCCATGTCTGCCAGTTTGAACTGCAATGCTTGGAATTGAGCTAATGATTTGCCGAACTGTTTACGTTCTTGCATGTACTGCGCCGCTTGATTCAACGCTTGCTGAGCCGTACCGACCGAACAGGTCGCAATGTTGATGCGTCCGCCATCCAAACCTTTCATGGCGAACACAAACCCTTGCCCCTCTTTACCGAGCAAATGTGAGGCAGGAATAGAAACATTGTCGAAAGTCACCGCGCGTGTAGGCTGACTGTTCCAACCCATTTTCGGCTCTTTACGTCCGTAGCTAATGCCGTCTGCATCGGCGGGGACAACAAACGCGGATACACCTTTCGCGCCTGCATCGCCAGTTCTCGCCATCACGACTAAAACGTCGGTATCGCCTGCGCCAGAGATAAAGGTTTTGCCGCCGTTGAGTATGTAGTTATCACCTTGCTTGGTCGCAGAAGTCGTTAGAGACGCCGCATCCGAGCCTGCGTTTGGTTCGGTTAAACAGTAAGATCCAAGGAATTCACCCGTAATGAGTTTTGGGCAAAACGCGGCTTTCACTTCATCGGTCGCAAAGCTCGCGACCATCCAAGTGACCATGTTGTGAATGGTCATAAACGCGGTAGTCGATGTGCACCCCATGGAGAGTTGCTCGAAAATGATAGACGCGTCCAAACGGCTTAAGCCCAAACCGCCTTGTTCTTCTGGGGTATAGAGGCTCAAGAAACCGAGTTCTCCTGCCTCTCGAAGAATGTCTTTCGGGAAGATTTGTTTCTCATCCCACTCTGCTGCCATTGGCGCTAAACGCTCTGCGGCAAACTGCTGAGCGGTGTCGGCAAACATACGTTGATCTTCGTTGAGTTCAAAATCCATATGAGCTCCTTACTTCGTTAGCGCAGGTTAATGGTGAGGTTTGGACCGGTTGGGATATCATCATCAAACCAACGAGCCGTAACAGTTTTAGTCTCGGTGTAGAAGCGCACCGCTTGTTTTCCGTAGGCGTGCAAATCTCCGTAAAAGCTGCCGCGCCAACCCGTAAACGAGAAGAATGGCAAAGGCACGGGAATCGGTACGTTCACACCTACCTGACCGACTTGAATCTCATGTTGATACTTTCTCGCCGCCGCACCATTCGCAGTGAAGATGGAGGTTCCGTTGCCGTATGGATTGCGATTCACGAGCTCTATCGCTTCTTGTAACGTGTCGACCTCAATACACACCAAAACAGGTCCGAAGATTTCTTGGGTGTAAATCGACATCTCGGTGGTGACGCCACTGAATAAAGTTGGACCGACCCAGTTACCTTCAGGGAAGCCTTCCACTTCACATTGGCTACCATCAAGTTCACACACCGCCCCTTGTTGTTTGCCTTCTTCAATCAAACCAAGCACACGCTGCTTTGCATGTGCACTGATCAAAGGACCATAAGCGGCATTCTCATCATCCCAAGCGCCAGGATGCACTTTCGCCATTTCTTGTTTTAAGTCGGCAATCCATTCTTTCGAACTGCCTACAAACACAGCGACAGATATCGCCATACAACGTTGCCCTGCCGCACCAACCGAAGAGCCAACTAAGTTGTTCACCACTTGGTTTTTGTTCGCATCTGGCATCACTACCATATGGTTTTTCGCGCCAGCAAAGGCTTGAACACGTTTGAAGTTCTGCGTGCCTGTGGTGTAGATGTATTGCGCTACGGGTACAGAACCAACGAAAGAAATGGCTTGGATATCGGGATGTTTCAGCAACAAGTCGACCTGCTCTTTACGACCGTGCACGATTTGCAGCACACCTTTTGGCGCACCAGCTTCTTCGAACAGCTCAGCCAAGCGAATGGACGTTAGCGGCACTTGCTCAGAAGGTTTAAGGACAAAGGTATTTCCGCTCGCAATCGCAATTGGGAACATCCATAAAGGGATCATGGCTGGGAAGTTAAAAGGCGTAATACCGCTGCACACCCCAAGCGGTTGAATCAGCGAATAACTGTCGATATCGGTCGCAACATTCTCGACGGTTTCTCCCATCATGTTGCTGGCAATATTGGCAGCTTGCTCGACCACTTCGATACCACGCCACACATCTCCTTTTGCGTCCGCAAAGATCTTGCCTGTTTCGTGAGAAAGTAACGTCGCCAGTTCATCGTGATGTTCTTTAAGTAAATGTTGGTAGCGCAGCATTAAACGCGCACGCTCCGAAACAGCGACATCTTTCCAACAGGTAAAGGTGGCTTTTGCACTCTCAATTGCCGCGTGCATCTCTTCATCCGTTGCGCACGGCAAGCGCGCAATCACATCATTAGTGGCTGGGTTTGTCACTTCTACCCAATCCGTTGCTTGAGATTCACGAAACTCACCATCGATGAATAAGGGAACCGTGCGAGTCATAATCTAGTCCTTCTTTACGTTATTCGATAATTGGAATTAAAGCGGTATCTCGATACCAATAGCAGTGGCTTCACCACCACCGATACAAAGTGATGCAACACCTCGCATCACTTTTTTATTGTTGTTGTCACCATCTACACCAAGCGATTGCAGTTGACGCAGGCTATGAATAAGGGTCACCAAAATACGAGCTCCGCTTGCGCCAATTGGATGCCCAAGCGCACACGCACCGCCTTTGATATTTACTTTGCCTTTATCAATGCCTAATTGGCGTACCGCGATTTGCGTGACAACGGCGAACGCTTCGTTGATCTCCCAAAGGTCAACCTCATCTACTGACCAATCGAGTTGAGATAACAACTGCTCTATTGCAAAGACTGGCGCGAGGGTAAATTCGGCGGGCTTTCTGGCGTGGGTCGAGTGCCCTTTGATGATTGCTAATGGCGTTAAGCCTTGATGCTGTGCTACCTGCGAGTCCATTAACACTAGGGCAGCCGCACCATCGGAAATCGCACTCGAGTTCGCAGCCGTCACCGAGCCGTTCTTATCGAACGCAGGTTTGAGTTGAGGGATCTTGTCGAGCTTGATGGAGCGTGGATGCTCGTCATAATCCAATGTTGAAGTGCTATGACGAGTCGTGATTTCTATCGGCGAGATTTCGTCGTCAAACAGACGCTGATCTTGCGCTTCCAATGCTCTTGTCGCGGATAGCATCGCCCATTCATCCATTTGTTCACGAGTAAACTCAGAACGGTCAGCCGTTTGCTGCGCATAAACGCCCATCAAGTGCCCTTCATATGCATCTTGAAGACCGTCTAGAAACATGTGGTCATAGGTAGATTGGTGACCCATTCGCATGCCATTACGCGCTTCTTTAAGCAGATACGGCGCATTGGTCATGCTTTCCATACCACCAGCGACGGCGCTGCGAATGCAGCCCGCTTTGATAAGATCGTGAGCCAGCATGACGCTTTTCATGCCAGAGCCACACACTTTGTTGATGGTGGTACAGCCTGTCGTCAGTGGAAGATCTGCACCTAGCGCTGCTTGTCTGGATGGTGCTTGTCCGCATCCCGCAGGTAATACGCAGCCCATGTAGACTTCGTCGACTTCCCTAACGCCGCTCGCATCCATTGCCGCTTTGATAGCAAATGCCCCTAATTGAGGCGCTGAATAACCTTGTAACTGCCCTTGAAAGCGCCCGATTGGCGTTCGCTTTGCACTGACAATCCAGATGTCGTTTCCCATGATCTCGTCCCTTCTGACGATAATTCACAGTTCACGAACTCATCCCTCACACCTGCTACCACGGAGCTTTCACACAGAATGTGGTGTCGCTCCAGCCTCTCATAAAACGATGAATTTTCGCACTGTGATTTCTTGACGTTTACGTAAGCATAGCACTAACATTTACGTTAACGTAAAGAAACACATTAATAACAACACAAATTTACTCTCCTGCTTTTAGCTAGCGCGTTTAGTTCAAGGCTTGAAGGGATTTTAAGAAGCCAAAACTATTCATTAGAGGGATAAACCGAGTGGATAAATTCAAGATAAGTGACCTCGCCAAAGAGTTCGACATCACGACCCGAAGTATTCGTTTTTATGAGGATGTCGGGCTGATAGAGCCGGAACGAAAAGGCAACATTCGCGTGTATCAACGCAGAGATAAGATCCGTCTCAAGCTGATTTTACGTGGTAAGCGATTGGGCTTTTCGCTTGCAGAAATTCGGGAATTGTTCGAGCTGTACGATACCCAACAAAGCGATGGTCAGCTCCTTAAAATGCTAACCATCATTGATGAAAAACAAGCGCAATTACAGCAGCAACTGGATGATATTAGCGTTGTAATGAACGAGCTAGAAACCGCCAAAGAGCGATGCAAACAAGCGCTAAGCGACAACAAAACTAACAGCCAATAACTAAAAACTTGTAACGACTAAAACAAACAAGAATAACCATAATTTCCAAGCCCAAGCAGTGTAACTCGAACTAACAACCGCAGTACTTTCAACAGGGAAATGTTATGAAAAGCAGCTACACCCCACTCAACTTTGGGCTTGGTGAAACCATCGATATGCTCCGAGACCACGTCAACGCGTTCGCCACCGAGCATATCGCCCCCATCGCAGCAAACATCGACCGCGATAACCAATTCCCCAATCATCTGTGGTCCCAGTTTGGAGAAATGGGCTTGCTTGGCGTAACCGTCGACGAAGAGTTTGGCGGTGCAGGCATGGGCTATCTTGCTCATGTTGTTGCGATGGAAGAGATCAGCCGAGCTTCGGCGTCTGTCGCGCTCAGTTACGGTGCGCATTCCAACCTTTGTGTTAACCAAATCTTTCGCAATGGCTCTCCTGCTCAACGAGAAAAATACCTGCCTAAACTCATCGATGGTTCTCACGTCGGCGCACTAGCCATGAGTGAGCCGAACTCAGGTTCTGATGTGGTTAGCATGCAGCTCCGTGCTGAAGACAAAGGCGACCACTTTCTGATGAACGGCAACAAAATGTGGATCACTAACGGTCCTGATGCCGATACCTTAGTGGTTTACGCAAAAACCGATCCCAGTGGCGGGTCTCGCGGCATCACCGCCTTCATTATTGAGCGGGATTTTGAAGGCTTTAGCCATGCGCAAAAGCTCGACAAACTTGGTATGCGCGGCTCCAACACCTGCGAATTAGTGTTCCAAGATTGTGTCGTGCCAAAAGAGAATGTATTGGGAGAACTAAACCGTGGTGTCGAAGTGTTAATGAGCGGTTTGGATTACGAACGCGTGGTATTAGCTGCTGGCCCTCTTGGGATCATGCAAGCCTGTATGGACGAAGTGGTTCCGTATGTTCACGACCGCAAACAGTTCGGCAAATCCATTGGTGAATTCCAACTCGTGCAAGGAAAGCTCGCTGACATGTATTCACGCATGAACGCCGCCAAAGCTTATGTTTATGCTGTCGCAGCCGCCTGTGACCGAGGTGAATGCACGCGTAAAGATGCCGCTGGCGTGATCCTTTACAGCGCAGAGCTTGCCACACAAATGTCGCTCGATGCTATTCAGCTGTTAGGCGGCAATGGCTACATCAACGAATACGCGACCGGGCGTTTACTCCGTGACGCCAAACTGTATGAGATTGGTGCTGGCACTTCTGAAATTCGCCGCATGCTGATTGGACGAGAGTTGTTCGAAGAATCTCGATAACCCACCGACAAGGAAGTCACTATGGCAATCATTAAAAGTAAAACCAAGCCAACCGACGAGCTATTTTTGTCGAATAAAGCGGTCATGACCGAGTTGGTAAACAACCTCAATGCTAATATCAAAGCTATCAAGCAAGGTGGCGGGCAAAAAGCCATTGACCGCCAGCGCCTGAAAGGGAAACTGCCCGTTCGTGAGCGTGTCATGCTCCTTTTAGATGAAGACAGCGAGTTTCTTGAAGTCGGACAATTCGCCGCGTGGAACGTCTACGAAGAATCAATTCCATGCGCAGGTGTCGTCGCCGGCATTGGCACCGTAGAAGGCATTCAATGCATGGTGATCGCCAACGATCCTTCCGTCAAAGGCGGCACCTACTACCCGCTCACCGTGAAAAAGCATCTACGCGCGCAAGAGATCGCTCAACGTTGCCAATTACCTTGCGTCTATTTGGTGGACTCTGGCGGCGCGAACCTCCCTCACCAAGCGGAAGTCTTTCCTGATAAAGAGCACTTTGGGCGTATCTTCTTCAATCAAGCCAGAATGTCAGCGCAAGGTATTCCTCAAGTCGCGGTTGTGATGGGGCTTTGTACCGCAGGCGGCGCTTATGTACCTGCGATGGCAGACGTTTCCATCATGGTCAAAGAGCAAGGCACCATCTTCTTGGCAGGACCACCGTTAGTAAAAGCCGCAACGGGAGAAATCGTCACCGATGAAGAATTAGGCGGTGCCGACGTGCATTGTCGTAAGTCTGGCGTTGCCGATTACTACGCAGAAAACGACCAACACGCATTGCAACTGGCACGCGAAGCCATCTCGAATACCAACCAATCACTCCCACTTCAAAGCGACAAACCAGTTTTACCACCACGTTACGACGCCGAAGAGATGTACGGCATCGTCAATGCAAATCTGCGCTTGTCTTTTGATGTTCGAGAGATCATCGCTCGCGTGGTGGATGACTCAGATTTTGATGAATTCAAAGCACTTTATGGCAAGAGCTTAGTATGTGGCTTCGCCCGAATCCACGGCAATCTGATTGGCATTGTGGCGAACAACGGCATCTTGTTTTCTGAGTCCTCACAGAAAGGCGCGCACTTTATTGAGCTGTGTGTCAAACGCAAAATTCCCCTACTGTTTTTGCAAAATATCACTGGGTTTATGGTGGGCAAAAAGCTCGAGGCGGAAGGCATTGCCAAACACGGCGCGAAATTGGTGATGGCGGTTGCGTGTGCGGATGTGCCTAAGTTTACCGTGATTATTGGCGGCTCTTACGGTGCCGGCAATTACGGTATGTGTGGTCGTGCTTATGACCCAACCATGATGTGGATGTGGCCAAACGCACGAATCTCCGTCATGGGCGGAGAACAAGCCGCAGGCGTGCTCACTCAAGTGCGTCGAGAAGTGAAAAAACGCCAAGGTGAAGAATGGCCAGAGCCCGAAGAAAGTGCATTCCGAGAATCTATCGTAGACTTGTATGAGTCTCAGGGGCATCCCTACTACGCCAGCGCACGTTTATGGGATGACGGCATTATCGACCCGAAAGAGACGCGTCAAGTATTGGCTCAAGCATTAAAAGCCGCGCTCAATGCGCCAATTCCTGACAGCAACTTTGGCATATTCAGAATGTAGAGAAGAAAGGACGTCACATGCAGGATCATCAACCGAGTATCATCCCCAACACCCAACGACAAGATGAAGTACTTTGGAACGTCGATGAATTCGGCGTCGCAACACTTACGCTCAATCGCACAGAGAAGCACAATGCGTTTGATGCCTGCATGATTGACTTGCTGATCCACAGGCTGGACTACCTTGCTCTGCGCACCGATGTTCGATGCTTAGTGCTTCGAGGAAACGGCAAACATTTCTCCTCTGGGGCTGATTTAAATTGGATGAAATCCATGGCAAGTAGCACCAGAAAGCAAAACCTAGAAGACGCGCAAAACCTTGCTCGCCTGATGCGTACACTGGACGCTTTCCCTCAGCCTACTATTGCGGTTGTGCAAGGTTCCGCTTTTGGTGGTGCATTGGGCTTGATCTGTTGCTGTGATATCGCAATCGCGGCGGAGAATGCGAACTTCTGCTTGAGTGAAGTCAAACTGGGACTGGTTCCAGCAACCATCTCTCCTTATGTCATGCGAGCGATGGGCAACCGTCAAGCTCGCCGTTACATACTCAGTGCCGAAGTGATTAACGCCACCAAAGCTGAAAAGTTTGGCATTGTGCATGAAGTTCATAAGCTGGATAAAATCGAAGCCGTGGTAGAAAGCTTGATTGATTCTTTGCTTCTCAATAGCCCAGATGCGATGCGAAAAGCCAAAGCCTTGTGCCATCAATGCCACCAAAATCCGATTGATGGTCAGCTTATCCAATACACGAGCCAACTTATCGCCGACATTCGCGTATCGCCGCAAGGACAAGATGGCTTGCAAGCCTTTCTGGAGAAACGAGAACCGGGTTGGATAAACAAGCCAGCTAAGGGCAAGAAATGAATTTGCCAAACAAGGTAAATATTGTCGAAGTGGGTGCGAGAGACGGATTACAAAATGAATCACCAGTGTCCACGCTAGCCAAGATCCGCTTAATCGACCTGCTCTCGGATACAGGGCTCACCCATATTGAGGCAGGATCTTTTGTCTCGCCTAAATGGGTACCTCAAATGGCGGATTCACTCGATGTGATGAAGAAAATCACCCGCCGCCACAACGTCATCTACTCAGCCCTAACGCCTAATGTGCAAGGCTTTGAAAAGGCACTAGAAGCCGGCGCCACACAAGTCGCGATCTTCACCTCTTCATCGGAGGGCTTTTGCCAACACAACATCAATTGCTCGATTGCAGATAGCCTTACCCGCTTTGAACCGGTAATGGAATTGGCAGCAAAGCATAACATTTCCGTTCGGGGTTACTTATCTTGCGTGGCAGATTGCCCTTACGACGGGTCAACCAAGCCCGAGCAAGTCGCAAGAGTTGCCAACCTACTAATGGAATTAGGTTGCTACGAGGTTTCACTTGGAGACACCATAGGTACAGGCACGCCGATACGCATCGCTAAAATGTTAGAAGCTGTGCAAGTAAAAGTCCCAACCGACAAGCTTGCGGTGCATTTTCACGACACATGGGGACAAGCGTTGGCGAATATCTACCAAGCCTTAACGATGGGCATCAATACCATCGATAGTAGTGTGGCTGGGCTTGGTGGTTGCCCTTACGCTCATGGCGCATCGGGCAACGTCGCCACCGAAGATGTGCTCTACCTTTGCCAAGGCTTAGGAATCGAGACAGGAGTAGATTTGGAGTTGCTCGCCAAAGCCGGATGGATGATCAGTGAAGAGTTAAACCGTCAGCCAACCTCGAAGGTATCGATGGCATTAAAGCAACGTTAATCATAAAACAAAAAGTTCGTTGTAAAACAAAAAAGCTGCCTTGCTTAACAAGGCAGCTTTGTCATTTTTAAGTACGATGAGTTTTAGACAAAAAGGCGTTAAAACTTGTAAGTAGAACCAACGTACCAAGAACCAACAGACTGGTCGTAATCTTTAAATGTAGTTTCTAGCGTGTAATGGTCAACTTCATAACCTGCACGGAATGCAAGACCACCTAGCATTACCGGCGCATACTCCAAGCCAACACCTAAACGAACCGTGCCGCCACTCTCGCTTTTCTTAAAGTTGTTGCCTGTGAAGTTTTCTTTTACTTCGTAGCTGATTGAACCTAAACCAAGCGTTGCAAATGGGCGTAAGCCATTGTCGAACGTGTAACCTACATTTGCGGCTACGGTAAACGTATCGTGGCTTAGCTTTAAAACCGAAATATTCTGCACCTTAACATCAGTATCCGCATACTTAGTGTATTGTGCTTCAATAGCAACAATGCGGTTGATTTGATAACCAGCAATCAACTTGTATGCAGAGCCATCCGAATCTGAAGTTAGAGGAACGCTTGCCCCTGAGTCTCGAGCGATTGCGTGGCTTACATCATTCATGTAGCCTGCGTCATCAAAATCGGTATTACCGATGCCCGCACCAAGATAAAAGCCACTCATATCGTTAGCAGATGCAAAACTAGAAACCAGTGCAGTAAGAAGAAAAACCTTTTTCATTTTGAATTATCTTTGCCGTGTTGTTTGAGTCGGCACACTCTAAAATCTCCCCACTTAAATAACTAAACAGAAATCAAATTGTTTTCACATTTATATTTATACCCTTACTTAAAGTAAGGGCTTAAAAGCCATGAAAAATATCAAAACCCTGATTTTTAATGATTTATTTTCATTTAAACTGCCAACTTGATTTATAAATTAATCTCGGTAGACTGTGCCGCTTTCAAAATAGATTTAGGTTCCCATAACTTTTTAATCTCACCTAAAGAGATAGAAGTTGCCTTCTAAAAAGCCAATTTAGCAATGAAATCGATCCAGTTTTCGAACTTAACTTTAGAATGTGCAACAAGGACGTTACGTAATCAAAACGGAAATAAAGTCGTTCTCAGGCCTCTTCCTTATGAGGTTCTTTTACTGCTCCTGCAAAAAAATGAACCTGTATCCCGAGAGGAACTTTTCAAGACCTGCTGGGAAGGGTTGGTCGTGACCGATCAAGCATTAACCAACGTGGTTTCTGGCCTACGTCGTAACCTGCTTTCTTTAAAAGCCCAAAACGCTGAAATCAAAACCATCAGTAAAGTCGGTTATTTTATTCAGGTCGAATCCATTAAGGCCATCACGCAACCAGTACCTCAAATTGAAGAAACGGGCTCAGAAACTTTCTGCGATAATCAGAGCGATGAAGTAAGCCTCACCCATCCAATGCGACAGAAAACCAGTACTATCCTTCTAGCTGTGGTTTATGTTGTTGGAACCGTTGTAGCTTTGCTCACCCTTCTAAACTTAAAACCACTTTTCGAGAAGCCAAGCTATATAAAAAAGGACAACTATAAACACCTTGTCGTTGGACAAACCAACATCTATTTACATGACGCCACTCAGGGATTTATTTCGGCCGACAATTTAAAACTGCTACTGAATAAATTACCCCAATCGCAATGTAATGCAGATGTGTACATACGCCTTTTCCCTTCGATCTATGAGGCAAATATGGTCGCTTTGACTATTTGGTTGCAAAAAACTGATGGGAATAAAAACCATATGTATCGCCACTTTAATGTTCAGAGAGAACAATTGGGCGAATATATTGCCGACTCATACTCTAGCAAGGAGGCGATATGCGCATTTTAGTGGTGGTGTTTGTAGCGATTACAACTGCCTTTGCCATTTATTGCTGGCAATTTGAAACTTACGATTTTAGTGGCACCCGATGGCGTTGTTCAGAAACAAAAGCGGGATTTACTTCAGCAGCGTATCGCCAATATCAAAGCATCGAAGAGTATACGACCATCTACTTTCCTTCCAATACCAGTGTGATTTACTACCAGTCAGGCATGCTCAATCATAAGTCGGGATTGAAAGAACCTTACGAACTTGTGCTCACAGCGAAAAATGAAGTCAATGGACAGCGAATCCAGCAAAAGTTTAACAGTGTCGATTGGAACCTGACACCAGCCGAGTCCCCCCTGTTTATCAGAGATAAAGATAGTTTGGTCGGTTTTGAGTCTGATTTAAATTACTTTATTCAAGACGAACGTCTTTTCTTCTTCAACACCAACGAAAGTGAAGATGTGAACATTCCTTGCCATAAAGTTTGATTGCTTGGGGTTAAATCTCGTAGTTAGCTTTGATTCCGATATCAAAGTGCAACGGCATGCGCCACTTAGCAAAAGGCAGGAAGCCGATGACCAATCATGCACAAAAAGCAAAAGGACCTTCTTAACGAGATACCTAACATTCTCTATTGACCTCTTGTGAAAACAGCCCAATTATGGCAGCTGATGAATATAACCAAGTGACTTCAAGGCGCTGGATTCAGAGCTTTGTCATTGATTCCCTATTTACCGAAAACAAGCAAGGAAAACAACGCAGCGTAATAGCTAGCTCTTTCCAAGTTGTTTGACTTAGCCATTGGTTTAATAGAAAAGCGAGTCAATGACACGCTTCCAAAGGGCACTCTTTGCAAATAGTAAGGGTCTTGGTTTGTATACTTTGTTGGCGACTCCTGATTTAGACCCACTAGACTTTTAAATCACCGCCGCGTTTACAAACCAAGTCATTCTCGCTGAACCTAGCATCTCGAGTTTACTTGGGTATACAGTTGGGTCTACACAGGAATCAAAAAGAATGAGGTATCAAGAGTCGCCGTACTGATCAAAGAAACATCCCGAAGCAGTATAAATCTAGAGCGGTGATCAACCACATGCAATCACCGTTAAATCTAACATTTAATAGCGATTACGCTACGTAACCTACTACCTTAGCAGGGTTTCCCATTACTATAGCTTTTGAAGGAACGTCTTTTGTAACAACGGCACCAGCACCAACCATTGAACGCTCTCCAATTGTAATCCCTGGTAAAATTGTTGCATTGGCTCCTATTGATGCTCCTCGTTGAACCAATGTCCTCATAAATTTCTCTGGATATACTTTTGAACGTGGATATTTATCATTACTAAACACCACTGAAGGACCAATAAACGCCCCATCCTCAATAGTGATGCCATCCCAAACATAAACACCTGATTTTATCGTTACGTCATCACCTATAACGACATCATTCTCGATTAAAGTATGAGCACATATGTTGCAGTTGGAGCCTATAACAGCATTCGCAAATATAATCGAAAACTGCCAAACTCTCGTATCCTCTCCAATAGCATTGCTCTTAACATCGCTTAACTCATGTATAAACATATTCTGACCCAGTTGAAACACCAGTTAATTCTAGACCGTAATTCTTATTGATAAATTTCTCAGGTCGTTTTCTTTACGATTCTGCGCATGCCATCTAAAAACAAAATATGTTACAAATGAGTGCTGGTATTGTTGTTTACACTACTGTAGACGGTAACGAGATTTTGGAAAGCGGAGTCTACCGCCAGTTCGGTAGATCACCAAAGAGAATAAGATAAGCGCACAACCAACGAGTTTATTGGAGGTCAGCACTTCGCCGTACCAAATCACACTCAAGATCACTGTCCAGACAGGTTCAAGGATCATAATCAGTGCAGCGTTACCCGCTTGGACAAACTTTTGTCCCATGGTTTGCATCACATAACGCAAGCTGGTTGCCAAAAGCGTACTCAGCGCAAACCAAATCCAGATAGACGTCGATACTTCAGTTGGCACCGTTTCCACCAAAGATGAAATCAACAAACCAATCAAACCCGTGACAAACAATTGGATGCACGTCAGTAACAACACAGGCAATTTTTGCGAATACTTGCTGTTTACGTTGAAGTGCAGAGCGAGCATCAAAGCAGCGCCTAAGAACCAAAGTTGACTGCTAGATTGTTGCCAACCACCAGCTAAAGACAAACACCCTAAGCCAAGAATCGCGATTGGTAGTGACACCCAAAAAATTCGTTGAGGTCTTTGACGAAACATAATCCACGCGACAATGGGTACAAACAGCATTGATAGGCTCATGATGAATGCGCCCTCACCTAACGTATCACTGATTGAAATCGCATAGATCCAACACATCAGCGCGCCTCCCAAAAGCACACCAACGCCTGCCGCGGCAAAAATATCTTTCTTATTGGCAGCACGAAGCGGTTTGATACACAGAGGCAACAAACACAATGAAGCGATAGTGAATCGCAGACCGATAAATCCGAATGGTGGGAGACCTTGAATGGTTTCTTTAGAGAAGATCCACCCTAATGCCGCGATCATTGTAGTAGCGACGAGCACGAATGCAGCTTTGCGTTCTGAGTTAAACATAATTACTCACAAAAAAGACCCTACGAAGGATTCGTAAGGGGTTCATATATCATTGATTTTAATGTGTGATTACTAGTTATATTTACATCACAAATGCTGGACTAAATGTGTACTTAGACTGAGGAGTGTTAACGTTTGCGAAGCGTTCACAGTATACATTGTGACTAATTCATCATCGAGAAAATTACTGTGAAACCCTGTCATTATTTTGTTATTTGAAACCATCAGAATAACAAGTAATCCTTTAGGTAAAAACTCAAATACAGTACGGAATAACCTAAGTCTAAATTCGGGGCAAAATGTTACAATAGCAACGAAACAAAACAGACGTCAGGAGGTGCTTTATGAGACATTCAACCGTACTCTTTTTCATTCTGATCGCCTTGCTTATCATTGCTCCAATTGCGCTCGGCTCTCTGTTTAGTCTTATCTCCTCTTTTCGCGTGAGTACTATCGAAGCCGATCCAATATCCATCACACATATCTACGACATGATGATCTACCGCGGTCGATAATGTGTTTTGAAAGATCTCCTATTCTCTAACCGCTCTTGCTTATACCCAAGTAGCCTCGAGATGCTAGGTTCAGCGAGAATAACTTAGTTTGTAGACGCGGCGGCGATCTAAAAGTCTAGTGGGTATAAATCAGGGCGGTTTTCAATTTCCTTCACCTCTTAAAACAATACTGAGCCCACTCAAATCAAACAAAACTCACCATTTTTCAAAAGGCAAAAGCTAAGCACCTCTTTTCACTTTAGTTTTATTGGTAATGATTTTGTCCAATCCATCGAGTTGGCGCGTATTAGTAATGAAAACCACAACTAAATCGGCTTGTACATAGCGATATCGCCAGTACCTGCTTACTCTTTAACCTACAACAATAAAAAACAAACCCGTTCATTCACCTCACGAATAAGAGCGAAGAGCCTGTTTGTAAAACGCCCAAGTTAGTGAAAACGCATTCAAATTACTAGGGAATCAGTGATGAGATTAAAGAACACACAATGCATAAGCACAGTGCTGAAGACGGCTCTCGTCGTCACTATGTGCTTCTCTCCGATCACCTTCGCATCCGACACCAATACCGATGCTCAATTTGAGGTTGGTAAGGAAAAGGCGAAAGTATGTATGACGTGTCATGGTACCGACGGAATTTCTACTATCGACGCCTACCCGAATTTGCGCGGTCAGAAAAAGAGCTATCTAATTTCGTCTTTGAAGGATTACAAAGCGCGTGAGCGCACAAGTGGTCTGGCGGTATTAATGCAGCAGCAAGCTGATGCACTTTCTGATCAAGATATCGAAGACATCGCCCATTACTACTCACAGTTAGGTAACGAGCCGCAGCCTTAAACGAGGAACGTTCTTATGGAACAAGCAGCAACTCAATACAACACTCAAGTTGTGAAGTATTTTGTGTTGGCATCGTTAGTGTGGGCTATTGCAGGGATGATCATCGGTGTCATTCTTGCCGCGCAGTTATATTGGCCCGTGCTCAACTTTGATTCTCAATACTTCCAATTCGGTCGCCTGAGACCATTACATACTTCCGGCGTGATATACGGTTTTGTTGTCAACATTTTGATGGGTACTTCTCTTTACATCGCTCAACGCACCGGGCGCTGTAATCTCTTCAATCAAAGTTTATCTTGGATGGTTTTCTGGGGATGGCAATTGGTGCTGTTCTTAGCACTCGTTACGTTACCAGCTGGCTACACGACATCTAAGGAGTATGCAGAATTAGAGTGGCCAATCGACGTACTGATCGTCTTGGTCTGGGTGCTCTACGCTGTGCTGTTTTTTGGCACGATTGCGAAGCGGAAAGTTGACCATATCTTCGTTGCGAACTGGTTCTTCGCCGCCTTTATCATTGTTATTGCGATGATCTTCATCGTGAACAATCTTGCCATGCCTGTCTCTTTGATGAAATCCTATTCCGTCTTTGCCGGAGCCCAAGACGCTATTGTTCAATGGTGGTGGGGGCACAACGCGGTGGGCTTTTTGCTGACTGCCGGTGTGATTGGTATGAACTATTATTTCATACCTAAAGCCGCTGACCGCCCTATCTACTCTTACCGTTTGTCTGTGATCCACTTTTGGGGCTTGGTTGGTTTTTACACTTGGGCAGGTACCCATCATTTGGTTTATTCATCGGTACCTATTTGGGTGCAAAACATCGGCATCATCATGTCACTCATCCTTTGGCTCCCATCTTGGGCTGGCGCTTTCAACAGTGCGATGACGCTGCTTCAAAACAAAGAGAAGCTCAAATCTGACTACATTTGCCTGTTCTTCTTCTCGGCAATTCTTTACTACTGCTTGGCCACATTTGAAGGACCTCTATTGGCGATTCGTTGGTTCAATATGCTAGCGCATAACACCGAATGGGTGATCGGGCACGTTCACTCTGGCGCATTAGGTTGGGTGGGCATGTCCGGCATTGCGGTGTTCTATTACTTCATCCCTCGTCTGTGGAACAAAACCGAACTTTGGTCGCAGCGTTTGATCAAGTGGCACTTCTGGCTAGCCCATGCTGGTGTCGCCATCTACGCTATCGCACTTTGGGTAGCAGGCATTGGCGAAGGCTACATGTGGCTAACCCAAAACGAGAATGGCGAACTGGTTTACAGCTTTATTGAAGCCATGAACTTTAAAGCGCCATGGTTGTTCTTACGTTTCTTCGGTGGCGCACTCTTTGTACTTGGTTTGTTCCTGATGGCGTTTAACTTGTATAAGACCGTGCGTTCTCCATCCGTACTAGTGGCAAAGGAGGCATAAGATGAGCAAAGACTTTACTCACTCAGTTATCATCTTAATCATCACCACGGTGGTTGTAGCTTCTTTTTCACTCGCAGTTTGGGTTGTGCCGAATATTCTTCGCACGGATGACATCGCCAAAGGCAGTTTAGCTAAGCCCCTAACCGCAATTGAGCTTGCGGGGCGCGATATCTACATCAGCGAAGGTTGCCATGTGTGCCATACACAAATGGTTCGCCCATTGGAACCAGAAATCAAGCGCAATGGTCGCGCTAACCAAGAATCTGATGATATTTACGAGTTCCCAAACTTGTGGGGGTCTAAACGTACTGGACCAGACTTAACCAACCTAGGTCGGAAATATTCGGACCAATGGCATGTATTACACCTTATCGATCCACGCCAAGTTGTACCAACATCCATCATGCCTGCTTACCCTTGGTTGTTTGAGCAAACTCTGTCTGGTAATGCCATTGGCAACAAGATGGAAACACTGCGTACGTTAGGCGTACCCTATACCGACCAAGAGATATCAGACGCACGTCTACAAATTCGAGGTAAAACCAAGGGTGAAGCTTTGATTCGTTACCTTCAAAGCCTTGGTCAAGACACAGCACAGGAGGTGGCACCATGAGCACATTCTGGAACTGGTGGGCAGTTGCCTGCACCATAATATTTTTTGCCCTTATGGTGAGTGTTATCGTCAAGTATTGGCGGAGCAACCACAGAGCAGATCAAGACCACACCATTGCTTCTTTTGATGGTATAGATGAGAAAGATGCCCCACCACCTAAGCTGCTGTTTATAAGTTACGCTGTCGCGTTTTTACTCTCTGCAGGCTATTTAGTGTTGTATCCAGGGCTAGGTGAATGGAAAGGATTGGTGAATTATGACCAAGGAAATGACAAACTCAGCTCACCTTCGACCACACTCGATCAGCAGTTTAGCCAAGTAACAAACACCTCTTTGGCGGTACTTGCACAAAATACCGACATCGTACGCACTGGACGCATGCTGTATCAAACCCATTGCGCCGCTTGTCATAGAGATAACGCGCAAGGGCAAAA
Source organism: Vibrio sp. MMH1-50 (assembly GCF_022347645.1). Classification (NCBI taxonomy): domain Bacteria; kingdom Pseudomonadati; phylum Pseudomonadota; class Gammaproteobacteria; order Vibrionales; family Vibrionaceae; genus Vibrio; species Vibrio sp. MMH1-50. Next base: position 92,795 of record NZ_JAKRGG010000013.1, on the reverse strand, counting down.
ACACTTTCCTAACCTTATCGATAAAGAATGGATGTATGGTGGAGATGACGATGCCATTATTCACTCCATCGCAAAAGGGCGTAACGGTGCTATGCCGGGATGGGTAGAGGTAATGAGAAAAGACGAAGTAAATAAAGTCGCCTATTACCTCGCCTCTCTCAATCAACGCCACAGTGACGTGCCAGAGGTAAAAGTTGAACTTGGTAAACGTCTGTTTGTGGAATACTGCGCTTCATGCCATGGAGATGGCTCCATCGCAAACCAACAAACCGGTGTACCTGATTTGTCAGACAGCGTTTGGCTTCATGGCGGCAGCATCGAAGAGATTCAACACACCATCAATTACGGTTTGAATAATCTGATGCCAGCGTTTGAAAACCAGCTTTCCGAAAACGAGATCCTCGCCATTGGCGCTTACATCCATAAAGCAGGCGAAGAGGAAGAGCAAAAACTCTCAGCGCTTAATGCCGAGTCTGTCGAACGTGGCGAATACTTGGCAAACGCCGGTGATTGTGTCGCTTGTCATAGTGCGGAAGGTGGCGAACCTTTTGCGGGCGGTCTGCCGTTTGTTACGCCTTTTGGTACCATCTACTCCACTAACATCACGCCTCATGCCAGTGAAGGTATTGGTGAGTATAACTATGATGACTTTCGTGATGCACTCGTAAAAGGTAAAGGCAAACATGGTTATCTCTACCCTGCTATGCCTTACACCTCATATCAATATCTGACTGAACAAGATATGACGGATTTGTGGGAGTACATGCAGTCTATCCCTGCCGTGGCGCGTCGTAACGATGAAAACCACATGATGTTCCCATCGAACATTCGTCTTGGTCTCCTTGGTTGGAACATTGTCTTTATGGACACCGATCCTATCGACTACAACCTACCTTCAGAGCTTGAGGGCGTGGTGGAGGACGTCGAGAAGTGGCAGAAAGGTAAATATTGGGTGGCAGGTTTAGGGCACTGTTCAGAGTGCCATACGCCGCGTAACATTGCTCAAGCGCTAATCCCTGAACGCATCTTCCAAGGCAACTTGATAGATGGTTGGAACGCACCTGACATTACGTCTACAGAGCTGTATGTGGGCGGTTGGGATGAGAAAACACTAACCGACTTCTTGCACACTGGCCACTCAGACAAAGGTACCGCTTTTGCCGGGATGGCTGACGTGGTCAAAAACAGCTTGAGTTTGATGACGCGCGAAGACATCGAGTCCATGTCCTATTACCTACTCAGCGGTGACGTAAACAACTTCATTGCTGCCGATGCGGTGCCTTTAGAGCCGAAAGGGTTCGATGAAGCTGCCTATCAAGATCCGATCTATGCTACTTACAAACAAACGTGTGGCGCGTGTCATGGGAACGATGGTAAAGGTCGAGACCCTATTGCACCAACGCTCTTGAACAATGGCATCATCATGCACAGTGACCCATTCAACACTATTGCGGTAACGGTGCGTGGCTTGCAGCCTACCTATATTGATCAGGAGCGTAACTTCATGCCGATGGCAAGTTTTGAGGATATCCTCTCTGACGCACGTTTAGCCGAGCTCATTACCTTTGTACGTAGGCATCTAGGGGATCAACAGCAGGAAGTGACGGCGGCAGATGTGCGAGAAGTGAGAGAAACATTGGAAGCGGCTGGATATGCTGGCGGTCTGCACACCACCCCAGACATGTACGACAGGCGCGACAACACTATCAACATTCGTTAGGGTCAGCAGACTTCAGGACCTGTTTTCCCTAGCTGACGGGAATAAAAAAAGCCAATCACAATTGGGTGATTGGCTATATATTTCTGTGAACAATCTGGTTCACTAACAACGTCAGTTGGCTAGGTGACCCTCGGCTTAAAAGGGTCATATAAACTAAAGCATTAGACATGCCAACTTTTCGATGCAGTAAAACCGATTGTTATTTAATCATTTGCAGTCAAATTGAACGAATAATCATACTAACCACTTTCCACTCATTGCATATTGCGAACAAGACCTTGCAATATGCAAATGCAATCTTCAATTCATTTATGGCTTACGGGCGAGATCTCGCGCTAAAATTAATGCCAAACCGAAGACTTGAAGAAACAAACCAATACTTTTATACCAAGCCATCTTTTCTTCCAAACCTGTCATCACTTCCGTGGTTTCCAAGTTGGCAAGGTAATAGCTGTCTATACGATTACGGTAGTTATTTTGCGCCTGATTGATCTCAGACATCAGATTAGGTAACTGTTCAATTTGGATTGGACTGACTTCCTGCCCTGTCCATGCTAACAAATGCCCTCTCAACACTTGGTTCATTTCTTCTGAAACAGGTTCACTCTGAGCAAGGTGCAAATGCAACAACAATACTTCCCGCTTTCGCTCCAATGTTTCGACACTATTCCAAGCGAGTTGTATCGAATAGAGGTTATCGGCTTTTTGTTCAGCCAGCAAACTGATCTCTTTACCGAGTTTATCTAACACAACACTGGTTAAGATAATCGCAGCAATATTAAGAACCAGTCCAACAAACACCAATAGCCATGCAGGCGGTAAGTATGTCGATTTTTTTACCATAAGCTCCCGTAAGGTAAATAGATCAAGTTAAGGGCTACTAAACCAATCATAGTAAAGAAGGTTAACTTCATCCCTGTAATTCGACCTTTTAAATCCTCACCGAGAATTCCCTTTGCGTGAATCACACGCCCAATCACAAATACAATACCAGCAAGGTGTATCCACAGTAGCGAAGCGCCGTTATATTCTAATAACGCCATTAAAATGAGAGTGATAGGAACGTATTCACTTGCATTGCTTTGTGCGCTGCGAGCGATTTGAAGCGCCTCAACTCCACCATCGGCGTAAGCGATTTTGTTGCTGCGGCGTTGCTTGATGACTTGAAAAGCGAGCCAGATGAGCAGTAATGCGAGAATAGATGCGTAAAGCGCGGTAACCATAAAACTTCCTTCTTTAGATATTATTGTGAGCTAATTATTCTATAAAAAACACATTTATAAAATACATACATTCTTGATTTAGAGTGACTAGATCTTTAAATCGCCGCCGCGTCTACAAACCAAGGCATTCTACCTGAACCGGGCATCCCGAAGTTGCTTGGGTATAAATTAGCCCTATAAATCTAAAGAAAGAAATCATCAAAGAGAGTGGTTAGCGAGCTTTTTACGCTTAGAAAGCTTGGCGATACCTTCGCAGATCGTGAACAGCAGACCCACCCAAATAAAAGCAAATGTCACCGCTTTTACACTATCGAATAGTTCACCAAAGAACACGACGGCCAATACAAATTGAAGACTCGGTTCAATGTATTGCATCAACCCTACTGTAGACAGGTTAGTAATTCGGATCGCAATCGAATAAAAAATCAGTGGGAGAATAGTTACTGGCGCACTTCCTAAATAAAGCATGAACGTGGTCATATCGACGGTTGAAGATAACTCACCGATCGTCCATTGCTTAAACATCAGATATGCCAATGCGATTGGGGTAAGCACCACCGCTTCAATAAAGAGTGTTGTACTCCAATCAAAGTTAATCTTTTTCTTAAATAAGCCATAAAGAGAAAAGAATAAGCCCATTGTCAGCGCTACTAATGGTAACTGACCATATTGGATAACCTGATAAACCACACCGATAGTTGCTAAAAGAATGGCAATGAACTGACCTTTTGACAGCTTATCACCAAGGACAAAAACACCCAGTGCGACAGAAACCAAAGGTCCAATAAAGAAGCCTAAGCTCGCATCAATAACACGGTTATTGGTTAACGCCCAAGTGAATGCAACCCAAGAAATACACATTAGGCTACTTGCAACAAAGGTATACCAAAGGGACTTTTTATCTTTCCAGATAGCAGCCCATTTCGGCATGTGATGCGTGATCGCCAGTACCAATAGAAACCCCACAGGTACAGAGCCAATGATGCGCAGCGCCAACAGTTCATCCATTGATGCATTTGGCAGAAAGCGATAGTAAACAGGCAACAATCCCCAGATAACAAAGGAAAGTGCAGCCATAAAATTACCGTAACGATTGTTGTTCATAACTGACTCGACAAATAAAAAAGTGACGCGATTCTATAGAGCAAATTTGGCTTGTAAAGCGAAACAAAAGGACCAATATTCGCTATAAGGCTAGGCCTTGAATTACCGCGGTAATTCCACTAATAAAACACAGCGCTAGCGCACCGAAACGCACTTTTTCTTTAGGCAAGGACTGTGTTGTTTTTATTGCCAACCAATAGCCGAATGCGGCTGCAGGCAGTAAGGGTAAAGTAATGATCAAATGATGAAGATTGAAGAATCCCACCGGAATTTGAACCACCAACGAGATAATAGAGCTAAACACAAAGAAAGCAGAAAGGTTACCACGTAACTGATTCGCTTCTTGATGCTGAAGTAGTAACGCCATTGGCGGTCCACCGATCGCGGAGCTTGTACCAAAGAGCCCCGAAAAGAAACCTGCAAACGTCATGCGTCCTGGTGTTGGCTCAATGCGAAAAGGTAAAACACTCACAGCCACAGCAAAAAGCACGAGAAAACCAATCCAAAGCGTTAACGCTTCTGTCGAAACATAAAACAACAGCGCCCCACCCGCTAACGATCCGGGAATACGACCGATCAACGCCATCTTTAAACCACCGAGTTCAACATTACTGCGGTGCTTCATCGCATTCATTAATGAAATAAACAATGCAACTAAACAGATGGGAGCAGGAACGTATTCCGGAGCCCATAGAATAAGTAGTGGAGCCGCGACAATAGCCAAGCCAAAGCCAATAGCCGTTTGTACATAAGAGCCGAGGAAAATCAGCCCCATTGCAAGCAAATTAGTAGAATCGAATTCCATCGATGCGTTCTTATATTTTATCTATTTATTAGAGAGTTAGTTAAATATAAATTATCTATTATTCACCTACTCTCGCCCTGCGTAGGATTCATCAAACCTATCTAAAACACAATCAAAATATTTCAATAACCGAACTTTAGAGGCTCACTTTCTGCAACTTCGAATTTTGTACAAAGATGCAATGTTTAATTTATCAATACTCCTCTATCCAGAACACAAAATCGACATTATAATCAGCGGCTTTTATAGAGTGAATGCACTATCAAAATTCACCACACGTAGAATTTCACAGTCTAAGACACTAAATAACAAATAAATATTAGACTATCGTATCAACCTAACTTAAAGATGGTTTATGAAAAGAAAATCAGGTTTTACTTTAATTGAGCTTGTTGTTGTAATCGTAATTCTTGGCATCCTTGCTGTCACTGCCGCACCCCGCTTCTTAAACATTCAAGATGATGCTCGCGAAGCGCGTTTGGAAGGAATGAAAGGTGCAATTGCATCAGCTCTGAACATTGGGTATGGAAAAATGGCCATCGCGGGTCTCGAAGGTCTCTCCTATGTTTCTAATGATACTGACTATAAAAATCATGATGGAAGCATGCTAGTCCCGATGCGAGGTTTACCCTTTGATGGATGTGAAAAAAGCTCAAGCACGCATTGCGCGTTTGAATATGGTTATCCGCAAGCAGATACAACATCATTAACTGTACTTGTGCAAGAACTAGGTAGTCATGTTGAATCAACTGATTGGATGATACGAATGCTTCCAAACAGAACGGCTTACATAACAGCTCGTGATGACAAATCCGCCAACGAAAATGAATGTAGTATTATCTACGCTCCGCCAGAAAACGCTAAAGCCAAATACACTCTAAAAATAAACAAATGTTCATAACCAAAAAAGGCTGCCAATCGGCAGCCTTTTGTCATCTTGTTCTCTGCTTATGCAAAGTTAAACACGTATTTATCCATCATATTGACCATACGACCAATCTCTGGCTTAGTAATCGTGTCATTTGCCCCTAGTGATAGTGCTTTCGCACGGTTATCTTCACTCATTAGAGAAGAGAACATCACGATTGGCATTTCATTGTAGGCTTCCGTTTCACGTAGTCGTTTTACCAAGTGCATACCATCCATACGCGGCATTTCAACGTCGGTAACAACTGCATCAAGCAGCTCACGTACTGGCAGTTGTTCTTGTTTCGCTACTTCGATGAGACTCATTAACTTCTCGTAAGCTTCGCCGCCGTCTTTACATGTGATCACGTTATAGCCAGCTGATGCTAAAGTATCTTGAATCAGTGAGCGAATAAACGCGGAATCGTCCACAACCATAACGGTTTTCGCATTACGCTTACCAACCATACGCTGGTTAAGGTCAACCGATTTATCACCCGTTACGTCGTATTTTTCCATACTCAGCTCTGGGTTGATGTCTGCAATGATTTTCTCGAAATCGAGGATCATGATCAGATTGCCATCTTTGCGAACAACAGCAACCACACAGTCCTGTTCACCTGCTTCTAAGAACTGGCTCGGTGATTCTACGTCATTCCAAGAGATACGGTGGATGCGTGAAATGCTGTCAATCAAGAAGCCATTCGTCATCTTGTTGAAATCCGTCACAATCACAAACTTACGCTCTAAGTCGCGACGAGTCGGAACGCCAAGCCAACCAGCAAGGTCCACCAATGGAGTTAACACTTCACGGGAAGAGAACACGCCAATCATATGCGGTTGTGCGTTCGGATAATCGGTAGTCTCTGGTACGCGAATCACTTCGCGAACTTTAGCGACGTTAATACCGTAATAACATGTTTTTGTGCTGCCATCTGGCATCTGTTTTTCTAGGTGGAACTCAATGATTTCAAGCTCATTGGTACCACTCTCAGTCAATATAGTGCTGGTTACGTTACTCATAAACACAATTATCCAAAATACGCACCAAGAAAAAGGCTTGATGCAATGCCACAGAGAATCACTTCACAGGCGAAAAAATCCAAGAGTCCTTTTGTAGTCGTTGAGACAGAATTTGTAAATAATCAAAAGGATGCTGACTGCACACTTCTATATCAAATGCTTAAAATTTGTCTCATTTTTGTACAAAACACATTCAAGTATTCAATATTGCAGCTGGGTTCCTTAAGTTAACGGCAGGGAAAACAAAAAGTTTAGCCATAATTAGTAAAGAATCAGTGAGTTTTAATGACCGCTTCGTTATCTACGCGATGACGCTCGCCATAAACCCCTTCTTCGGTTCTGATACCACAACTGATGACCATGGTGATTTGATCACTGTCTCTTAGATTAAGCAACTGTTTTACACGTTTTGAATCGAAGCCTTCCATTGGGCAAGTGTCATAGCCTTTTTCTCTCATCGCGTACATAAAAGTCATCGCTGCCAAAGAAACACTCTTGTGCAAACAAACACGTACGTCACTTTTAGCGACTTCTCTTACCATCGGTTTGTTTCGACCTAGCCACCAGCTGTATAACTTGCGTACCGCCCCGCGTATGCCAAATGCATCATTGTTATAAACCATTGGGATAAGTTTTTCGTAATACTTTAGAGCGCGCTTGGCCGCAGCGTCGTCACGGCCTTCAAAAGCTTGGCGCACAGTCTCTGCGTTGCGCTTTGCGCGCTCTTCCCAGTTATGAGTAGTCGCCACAAAAACGACTAACTCATTCGCCGTTTTTGCCGCATTTTGTCCCATGCAGAAGTCGGCTAGTTTCGCTCGCTTCTCCGCTGAAATCACTCGATGAAATTCCCACATCTGCATATTACTGCTGTTTGGGCTAAGCGTGGTCAACGCGAGCGCCTTGGCTACATCATCATGGTTAAATTCAGCATTCGTATCGTACTTTCTAACGGAACGACGTGAATGAACAATAGATTCAAAAGAAGATTGGCTCATAACGGACTCAAAACTTAGGTAAAAGCGCGATCTTTACTGATTCATTGCTTAGCTGCAAGTATAAATACACCATCAGGTAAAATTTCGCTCCTTACACCTCTCTATTGCAGCTTAAAGAATCGAATTTGATCAGACAAGTTAACCGACATTCTTGCTAGCTCATCTGTTGCCTGATTGCAGTCTTGAATCATATTAACGGTTTGCTCCACTTGATCGCGTACAGATACCACGCTTTGATTGATCATTTCAGCCGTGGCACTTTGTTCTTCCGTCGCCGTAGCGATTTGAGTGTTAAGCACATTCGTCTGTTCAATATTCCCCGAAATACTCACAAAGGCTTCATTCGCTGAGGCTGATTGCTGTACCGTTTCTTCTAGCATGCGTTGCCCAGCATTAATGGAATCAACCACCTGAGTCGTATTCTGTTGCAGCGTACTGATGCGATGACCGATCTTTTCTACTGCCTTCTGGGTTTCTTGAGCCAGTTGACGCACCTCATCTGCTACAACAGCAAAACCACGACCTTGGTCGCCAGCACGCGCAGCCTCAATCGCTGCATTGAGTGCCAGAAGGTTTGTCTGTTCAGCAATGGTTTGAATCACTTCCGTAATATCCGCAACCTCTGCTGTCCCATTGGACAAGGTAGCCACCTCTTGGCTCATGGTTCCCATTTGCGTGGCTAAACCGCCCACCTGCTCCATGGCTCGTTGCATGACAGTCTGCCCTTGTTCAGAGACACTCGTCGCCAACGCAGCTTCTTGTGATGCCCCACTCGCACTTTGGGCGACTTCGGTGATGGCTACCGTCATTTGGTTCACCGCGGTGGCAACTTGATCAGTTTCTAATTGCTGGGCTTGTGCATTCGTCAGAATTTCTCCGTTTACTGCCGACAACTCTTCTGATGCCGAAGCAAGCAAGTCACTACAAGACACCACACCTGACACCGTTTTATACAGCTGCGCTTCCATATGGTGCAACGCATCAAGCATTTCAGCGATTTCATCATTCCCTTTCACCTGATCATGCCTCATCCCGATTTCACCACGACTCAGCTTTTCAGCTACTTGCTTAGCAAACTGAACATTCGCGGTAATATCATGCGAAATATACAGAGATAAGAAGGTGACGATTGGCAATCCAATCAACAAAGCTAACGTCACATTGATTATTGCCTCTTCAGTGGATTGTTGAATCTCATCTTTCAATGCATTTTGATCATTAACGGCATCGACTCTGATGCCATTCAGTTGTTCAGCAATATCAAAACCAATCTCTTTAAGTACTTCCCAACGATCGTTTCGAGTCCGAATCGTGCTGGCAACTTGAGACAACGAGAGAGCAAAGCCTTCTGTCAGTTCAATGAGTTGTTCTTGGCTTGCGAAGCTTAACTTGGACAAATCATTTTTCCATTGCGATAGCTGATCTTGAAACTGTTCGTAATCTAGCTCGTTATTGGTTAACAGATACTCCGTTGCTTCTTGCGTCAACGCTTTGAATAGCATAGCTACGCGAGAAACTTCCGCACGTTGCTTATTAAGCACTTCTGACTCACTCAGTCGTCGCGATATTTTTGCTTCAATCTGCTTTTGAAAAGAAACCAGTTCAAGAACAGAAGCGTCACGTTCTCGCATTAATTGCGAAACTTCAGTCAAGTTTGTTATATAACTTTCGAGTTGCGAAGTGACTTTTTCAAAGCGCCCCTTCCGTTCATTATCTGTCGACTTCAAAGCCTGCTTTTGTGCCTCTTGTTGCGCTAATTTCAAGCTTTCAATTGCTCGATTAAAAAATTGAGGGTCGCGGTTTGTACGATACGTCAATGCATTGATTCGAGCCTTCAACAGATTTGCTTCAACGTCTGTCGCTTCAAAAGCCGCCTCATCGATTGATTGAAAGTGAATAAAATTTGAATTGACCTGTTTGGTCGTAAAAAAGCCAACAGCAGACACTGTAAACAGCACCAAAATAACGGCACTCAAGATCAGATAAAATTTATGTTTTATTTTTTTAATTCTATTAAGCATTCCGCATACTCCATAACAACAGCAAGTGGAAATACTAAAAACCTAACGGATAAGTCGCAAACTCGCCCCAATACACAAACAACACTATCTTGTTGTTATGATTGAATTTATTCGAATATGTAAGCCTTTTCCGACGGCAAAGAAAGATTGGTACTTCAACTGAGGTCAGTGATTCTTTCGTGCCGTATCTCTTTGATTCCATTATCTACCACGCGACACCTTCTAAAAAATGAGACACACCTTTTCAAATAATGAAATTGTCATTTTCACCCACACGGCAAGGATTTTTCCTACAATCCCTTCTCGTTAAATGAGTGCTGAATGGAAGCGGCAAGTAAATTGAAATATAAGGTGAGGCACAAAATATGAATAACGTTCTTATTATCGACGACCAACCGTTATATAGCGAAGCGCTCGCTTCTCTTGTTCAAAACGCTTTCCAAACTGTGAACGTTGTAGAATCAACTGACAGTGCCGAAGTTATGGAGCTCATTCGCAACCAGCCTGTTGACTTGGTTATTTTAGATGTAGTTTTAGGTGACAGAGACGGTATGCGTTTGGCAAAGAACATTCTGGCAACTGGTTATCAAGGAAGAATCTTATTTATTTCCTCTCGCGATTACAGCAGCTTGTCCAAAGCCGCGTTTGAAATGGGTGCGCATGGATTTTTAAATAAGAATGAATCGAAAGAGACCATTATGGATGCGATTGTTAGCGTGACGCGTGGTTATTCCATGTTTAAAGCAACGCACAATCAATCAAGCGGTAACGTTGCTTTATCGAACCGTGAAGCAATGGTCTTCCATTATTTGGCTCAAGGTTATTCAAATAAGAAGATTTCTGAACAGCTGTCATTAAGTGCAAAGACCATCAGTACTTATAAGACTCGCATATTGAAGAAATACCATGCCGAGTCCGTTGTAGAGCTTCTTAATACACTTCCGCAAGATGAATGCGGCAGCTTGTGCTGCTAAGAAATGACGTACTTCGCGATAGCATCGGTTAATAGCTGATGCATCGAGTTGTAGCGATGAGATTGCTTCATTTGTATCACGACCTTTGGTCTCCCTTGAGGGTAAAAACTCTCCGGTACAGGGATAAAGGTATAACCTTCAATTGGCTTTTGATACTCAAGTAATATTGTCGCTGCCGCCTTGCTTCTTATGACTTTGAGTAGACTAGTGATATTACCAATCGTCGCAACACGGTTTATATTAATCCCACTTTGTTCGAGCGCTCGCTTGGTCACCTGCTCCCTATCCTTCCAACCGGCTAACTCAAGCAAAATGAAATCGAGCTTACACGCGGTTTCTAGATCGTTGATCCCAAGCTCTTCGGGTACCACGATGACAGCTGGCGCATAACCAATAAATTGTTGATGGATGGTTTTTGGATACTCTTCGTTAAAGTAATGCAATTGCATATCTACTTTATCAACCAAGATATCGTCTATTGTGCTATCCGTACTGCTTTCTACATTGATGTAGGCATTAGGAAATAATTCCATTAAATCAATAAGAAGCAGATCACCAAATGACTGTTGTGCTGATTGAGGCAAGCAGATTGAGATGCTTTTCTCGTACGAGAGAGGGTCGAACTCACGGCGAACTAGACAAGATTCTAACTGCCCTAGCGCATCAGTAATTTCTGGTAATTTACGCTTTAGATAATCCGTTGGTTCAAAGTGATGTGCATGGCGGATAAAGAGTTCATCTTCCAATTGAGTACGCAGGCGAGTTAGGTATTTGCTGATAGAGGCTTCGCTCTTGCCCAATGCTTTCGCAACGGGTTTCAATTGACGATGACGCTCCAGTAGCACCAGTATTTTAAGTAGGTTTAGGTCGAGATCTTTATTCACAGCACAGCTACCAAATAGGGTCAGAGATGAAAATTGAGTTCTTTATTTACCTTCAGCCAAATACACAGAAAGCAGCCTAATGAGTAAGGCTGCTTTACTATAGAAGACCAAAGTCACGTTTTGGTCAAGTTTATCAAACTCTTATGCCGTTGCTTAATGACATTAAAGTCAGTTAAAGCAATTTTCAGGTTTAAGACACTGTCTTAAGTTAGTTACTTAGCTACGGTGACGCTTAGATTCATAAAGGTCCTCATCAGCGCGCATGATGACGTTGTTCAGCGTCTCATGTTCAGTGCTCATTGCAATACCAGTACTGACACTCACTTCTACATCCATACTTTTTAAGCGATTTTCTTTCACTGCAGCGCGTAGTTTCTTCGCCAAAATTAACGATTTGCTCTCACTGCAATCGGGTAATATCGCAATAAACTCATCGCCTCCCGTGCGAATAAGATAATCCGTCGACCGAAAGACCTTTTTCATGGAGTCAGCAATTATCGATATGACTTCATCTCCAACGTGGTGCCCAAATTTATCGTTAATTCGTTTAACTCGATCGCCATCAATGGCAATCACAGTAAACGGTGTCATCTTAATCTTGTTCTTAAAAGCCTGCTCTTTGAACACTTTTCGATTAAACAACCCGGTTAGCTCGTCTTTCGTTGCGTCACTGATTGCGTTAGCCAGTTGAATTTTGCTCTCTTTTGACTCTTGCGCTTTTGAATAATACGCAAAGATCACAACAAAAAAGACAAAGAACAAACATCCAAAATCGATAAGTATCTTGCTAAACGGGTATTTGTACACAATCAGGTTATTATTATCTGCTACGTACGTTTGAGTGTATGCAAACTCAGGCCAAGGATAATGAGGAAAGTACACCACAATGTGCTTATTTCCGTTATTAATATCGACTTTGAGTTGCTTTCCTTCTGCCTTTAGCGAATCGAGAAAGATTTGCTCTCCAAATTCACCAACCAGCTCCCCTTTGAAGTAGACCGGGCTAATAATGCTAAAGGCTCGACTATCCGAATAGGTGGTTTTAAAAGGTTTAGAAATCAGAATACGGTCAGACAACTGATCTTTCCATGCCGCCAACGAACAAGAATTTGTCTCTTTACACCAATCAATATCAAAAGGCTCCGTCAAATCTTGTAGTCCATCAATAGCATTTTCAAGAATCAACTTGTTTCCTGTGTATGAACGAAAATAAAGGACGATATCAATCCGCTCGTAGACATTGGATAGATAACCTTCAGCTTCATGTAGCACTTTACGCGCAACGGCTTCCACAAAGTCTAGCTCGCTCTTTGGATCAAGCTTGTAAATCGCATCTTGAAAGCTGAACTCGGTCGCATCAGTAATCTCCTTAGCCGAAGTTCCTTCATAACGCGCTAGCTCAGACTCCAATAAGAGCCCTAGCATGATGACTTTTTGTTTGGTTTTTGAAATGCCTTGTGTGTAGATTTTAAATTGCTTCACCTCATGAGAAATGAGCATGGCTCCAATCATGGTCATTGAGGTTACAAACAAAAGCACAGCAAAGAAGAATGACAAATAAACGTTTCTCAGGTTCATTCTTTCTCCTACTACGTACCTAGCACTTTAGAGAGTTCAACGATATTCTTCACATCGTACTTATCCAAAACTCGGCGCTTGTAGGTACTTACCGTCTTATCACTGATCGAGAGTACATCCGCGATGTCTCGATTGGTTTTCCCTTGCAGCAATAACTTCATCACGGCACTCTCACGGCTGGATAACGCTGGTACATTACGATGCTCTTCAACACTCTGCTTGAATTTGAAAAACGAATAACCTTTGGAAACAGCCTCAATCGCGTCTTTTAAGATTTCGTGGTTTTCTGATTTACATACATAACCATCAGCACCAGAGCGAAATGCCATTTGGCTATACATATGACTTGTCTCCGCAGAAAAGAAGATCACTTTTCCTGCAAAACCGTGCGATTTAATGCGCTTGTAGAAATCGTAGCCATCGCAATCAGCGAGATTTACATCCAAAATGAGCAGCCCAATTTGTTGCTCTTTCAATATTTTTAAGGCGTCTTTTGAATTGGTTACCGTTAAAACATCATTTGCAGTGCCTAGGCTCTCGACCAAAGATTTAATGGCAATGCAAACCAGCGGGTGATCATCAAAGATCAGATAGTTCAGTTTATTCATCATGCTTTTATTTCAGTATCGTTATTGCTTCTAATGGCATTGGTTTATCGATGTAATAGCCCTGACATACGTCAACCGTGTATTGGCGCATCGCGTTTAGCGTCGGTTCGTCTTCCACCCCCTCTGCGACAACACTAATGTTTAAGCTTTTTGCGAGTGCACAGATGGCTAATACTATGTTTTTCTTTTTAGGGTCATTGACCAAACCTTGAATGAAAGATCGGTCTATTTTCAGTTCGTTAAAAGGCAGTTGAGCGAGCTTTTCCAACGATGATGATCCCGTACCAAAATCATCAATACTGACGGTTACTCCACTCATTCGGAATTTAAGTAGGTTCTTGTAAAGTGCGGCATTGGTCTCAAACGTGTCTCGCTCAGTAATTTCTATCGTAAACTGGTCTGGACTGATGCCATGCTCACGGCAACGTTCGATAAAGCGAGTCGCAAATTCCGGATCTTCTAAGTTGTCATGATCAACATTCAGTGAAACATGTAACCTCAGCCCACGGTTCTTCATGTCGTATAACGCATTACTAAACACCGCATCAAACAACTCCGCAGATAAATGGCAGCGCTTCACAATAGAAAGGAAGTTGTACGGAGCTAAAACGCCGTAAATGGGATGAAACCAACGCGCTAAGGCTTCATAGCCTATGATCTCTCCCGTGTTTGCGTCCGCTAGTGGCTGGTAGTAGTTTTTAACTCGCCCCTCAGCTAAAGCAAACAAAAACTCTTGGTCTTGCACGCAAACTTGTTGCTGAAATGAAGTGAATTTCGCTGGTTGAACACCCGACTTGTTGAGCATTTCGACCACTTGCTCTTCATCGTAAGGTTTTAGAAGTTTACCGAGAACCTCGAAACTGAACGATTCGCACATCGCTCTAACGGTGGCGACAATCATCAGTTCCATTGCGCTCACTAACACAACCTTTCCCTGGTAGCCGATTTGGTTGAGCATCATCATCATGTCGACACCATCTTTATTCGGCATCTGCAAATCACAAAAAATAATGTCCACGTCCGATGTTTTGACGTGCTGAATCGCGCTATCAACATTATCGAATGTCGAGACGTCAACCCCATGCCGAGATAACATTTGCTTTAGCAAAGTGATTTGCAGTGGATGGTCATCAATCACCATCGCTTTAAGATTTTTATTCATGTGCTTTAATCCAATGTTCTGCAAGGTTGATTTCTTGTTCTATGCGCTCAATAAGGTCGGTGACATGAGCTTCAAACTCACCATCATTGGTCCTCTCGGCTTCAATGCATAACTCCGCTAAAATGGTTACTCCAATGGCGCCAAGCGCGCCTTTTATACCGTGAATAATGCGTTTTTTATCTTGTTTGCTTTTCGCAGCTTTTAGGTTTGCCACATCGTGCGCCATTGAGCTTTTAAAAACGTTGGCTATCTCCTTAGCGTCTTGCTTTCTAAATTTCTCAATCCATTCTGGCCACTGTGCCATTTTCTCTTGCCCTAAGAACGGCAGCAGTTTTGACCTTAACTTTTCAAGGTCATAAGGTTTATAAAGAATGTCATCGATGCCAATGTGTTTAGCCCGTTCGTTTGCTAAGCGAGAGTCTTCCGCGGTGACACCAATAACAGGTATTGAAGCCAGCTCTGGTGCTGCTTTGAGCTTCTTCACCAACTCAAAACCGTCCATTTCGGGCATGTGAAAATCTGTAAGAACCAACGCCACCTGATGATCGCGATTCACGTATTGCCATGCTTCAAGACCATTACTTACGATGACAGGCTCAATGCCAAGTTCTCGCAGTTGCATCGTGATCACGCTTTGGTTGATCGGGTTATCTTCTGCGACCAAAACAGTGCCGTGCTTCCAATCAAGATTGCTATTCGTGTCTTCCGTTTCAGCTGTCGGTTTTAAGGTGCAATCTTGACGCAGCAACGCCAGTAAGGTATCTGGATACTTAGCTTCTGACAGTGTTAACTCGCAACTTCCTTTACTACCACAATCAAGGTTTAGTCCTTGGTATTTCCCTTGCGGTGAAAACTGCCCCACCAAATTTGGCTTCACATCTGTCGACGCCATCCCCCACGCAAGGCACCAATCACGGACATTGGCAGGTAACATCGGTGAAAATGTATAAGACAGTGCCGCTTGAGGCTCTGGTTCACAGAAGGTAATAGGCAACTTCACAACCATCGTGGTGCCAAGACCGAACTGGGAATTAATACATAACTCCCCTCCCATGCAGTCCACGAGGCGGTCGACAATACTCAAGCCAAGCCCTGTTCCTCCGTACCTGCGCGTAATGGTGTCATCTGCTTGAACAAACGGCTGCAAAATACCTTCGAGTTGCGTTTCCGTCATACCGATACCTGTGTCCGCGATTTTTAAGATCAATCGCCCTTCATGAACGGCGTTGCTGACGCTGATTTCTCCTTCGTTGGTAAACTTAACGGCATTGGAGAGTAGATTGGTCGCGATTTGAACTAAGCGCACTGCGTCCACTTTCAACCATGGATTTAAGAATGGTTTGAAGGTCACTCGATACTCTAACCCTTTACTGGACGCTTTTGGTTCAAAGCTACGAATCACGTCACACAAGGTGTTTACAACATGAGTTTTTACTGGCGTCACTTTCAACTGACCAGCTTCTAGCTTGGAATAATCAAGGACTTCATCCACCAGCAGGTTCAAGTGGTTTAGTGAGCGCATCGCTTGGGTGATAAGCTCTTTACTCCCCTCACTGCTGGTCTGACGGTCTAACAAGTCGAGTAGACCATGCGCAGCGGAAAGTGGTGTTCTTAACTCATGGCTCATGGTTGCCAAGAAATTCTCTCGAGAACGAACCGCAGTTTGCGCTTTTTCTTGCGCATCAATTAACGCAAACTCTCGCTCTTTTTGCTCAGTGATATCTTGAAGTACGGTCAGGACAAATTTCTTTTTGCTACTTGGAGAAAGAATGGCTTTACGTTCTCGGTAAACATGCTGAATACCAAGCTTACAACCATTGGATGCTGTTATATCTGCGATGCGTTTACCTGCAATCACCTGACGCAATTCGATCACATTGTCGACCAAAGGTTTGGCACTTTTTCGACTTTGAATCGTGCAGCCTTTGCAACGATGGTTTTTATATAAAGAGCAATTGCTCATTTGAATTTGGTTATCTTCGCCATGAATAAAAACAATGCTGTTGATTTCTTGAATAATCTCCATCAACCACTGCTTCTCTTTCTCCTCATTCGTTGCGTTTAGCTCTGCCAAATTGACTTTGAGCTTAAGGTGCGCCAACACGAAATACGCAACCGCCAAGAGGATCACAAACACAACCACAACAATCAGTATCATGGTGAAGATATGTTCTTCATCGTAACCGTAGACGAGATTGAAGTTTCGGTAAGTTCTATTAAGCTTTTCTATCTCTTTGGCATCAATGGTATCAATGATGCTGTCGAGTATTTTCTTTAGCTTGGTGTTATGGTCCGCTACCGCAAAAGCAATCGACAAGGTCAGCGTATCTTTTTCACTGATCAGCAACCCATCAATGTTGTCCTGCGCGATCATGCTATGCACGATGTCATCAGGGATATACGCAACTTCAATCTTGCCCTGTTTGAGATCAGTCAACAGTTGCCTAAGGTCTTCATAGCGAGTAAAGCGCTCTTCCTTCCATGAGTCGAGATTGACCAAACCTTGTTTTTTTAAACTCATTAGAATGCCAGATCGCGCGTCGTGTGCGGGATGCTCTTTCGGGTCCAATGCTTCTATTGCAACAAAGTTGTTGTGCATGAACGGCTTGGTGACTAACCAATCTGATAAGGGTGGATTCTCTACATAAGCCACAGGAACTAAGTCGGCATTGAACGCCGTCAATCCACTGTTTAAGCTGCTGCTAGGCTTTTGATATTCGAACTTCAAACCAGTGCGAGACTGGATCAAATCGATGAAATCAGGCAGAAACCCGTCCAACTCATCGGTGTGAGGGTTTCTAAATAAGAAAGGAAACGCTTCTTCACTGCTGCTGTAGGTAATGATTTGCTTGTTTTCTAAATCTCTTCGGTATTCCACCAGCAGTTTGTCGTTGACATGATATGGGTTCGTAGACGCAACCGAGCGAATGTTTTTACCATTGCGTTCCCAGCTTAAAATTTTGTTAATACGGTCAACAAGCGCTTGGTTTGATTTGGAAGCTATAAATCTCGATTCTTCTTCATTCAGCCAACTGGGAATATCAACCGCACCATTGACAATGTCGTTCTCGTCTAAATATTGGTTGATAGCAACGTAACTTGAGATCAAAGCGTTTGCGCGACCGCCTCTGACTTCTTCAAAGGCTTTAAGGCGACTTTCCACTGTGCGGACTTTCGTCGCCCCCATGTCTTCGAGGTATTCACAGTAAACGGTGCCGATAACACAAACCCATTGGAGTTCTCGTGGATCACGTTGGTAATAGCTGTCTTCACGATACCAAACCGCGATGGTGCTAGAGAAAAAAGCATCCGAGAAGATAAAGCGAGATTCTCTGTCCGGTGATTTACTAAAACCAACAGCACCGTCTATCGTGCCATTCTCAATATCAGCGAACAGTTCTGGAATCGTATTGTATGAACGTAACTCAAGTTCAAGATTGAGCACTTTGGCGATGTTAGTCAGGTAATCGAGGTTGATCCCATAATAAGTGCCAATTTTGTTGCCGATTTCTGGATCTTCTGAGCGTAGCGCTATCACACCGACAAGCACGGTTTCACTAGACTCATCGCTAGCAAAGGAATATGACGGAGAGATTGTGCTGATAAATACGACAAAAAGTATGACGGTTTTTCTTAAAATGCTGAACATAACGACTTCCACAACTTGGGAGATCAGACTAATTTGCACAGCATAAATGTCAAACTTCGACAATTTTTGAATTGTGTTTACTTCATTGTTATAAAAGCATTTTTTTGATTTTAGTCAGGACATTCTGACAAGATTATCCACCTTGGACTACAACATATTTGGGTAGGATATCCCATCATTAAACTGAAATGTGCTGTTCAACAACTAAACAGCTCAACGTTTATCGCATGCTCAACAAATTGCGTAATATAAAAACCATGCCCAAAGACATGGTTTTCCGTCAATCAAGTAAACAAACCGTTTCAGCGCCGCTGTGGTACCGGTTTTTCCCCGCTTTTTTCGCTAAATACATCGCAACATCCGCTTCGTTGATCTTTTCATCTAACGTCGCAGAGTCTTCACGAGACCAATAACTGATACCTATGCTTGCAGAAACTTCACACGTCACGTCTCCCAGAAGAAACGGTTTTTCGAGGCTCTCGATGATCCTCCTAGCAATAGGCTCACTGCTCGACGCATCACGGACCCCAATTAAAAACTCATCTCCAGCCAAGCGCGAAACCAGATCGCGTCGTGCAACGCAGTTCATTAATCGTTGCGCCACGACCTTCAACAATTGGTCTCCAATTGCATGTCCATATTGGTCATTAACGGCCTTAAAACCATCCAAGTCCACAAATAAGATGTGTTGTGATGCGCCAACATCATGCTTCTCTTGGAGTCGACGAACCGCTTTAGCGCGGTTGGCAAGACCGGTCAGGGGATCATGGTTTGCCTGATAATTGAGACGTTTGAGTTCAATATCTATCGTCAAATCAGTAAAGGAAACCACAAAGGCTTCAGCTCTGCCCGTTTCACTTTTTAATACTCGCACTTTCAACTCACATGGTATCACCCGACCTTGCTGGTTTTTCAGCTCCACATGCGTTTTGTAATGTCCTGTTTTTAATAAGCGTAACTTGATCGCTTTTGTTGCTTCAAATGGAGAAAGCAATTCCAGTGTTTTAAGCGCATCCACTTCACCAAACCACTGCGTCGCTGAGTTGTTCTGCGTCTTAATATTCAAAGCACGATCGAGTACTAAAATAGCGTCTTGGTTTTGGTCAAACATCAAATCCAAAAGTTTGCGTCTTTGTTCTGACAGCGCGTGCTCCGTGATATCTCGAAGCTGAATCAGACTGCTCTTTTCAGTATCCATCGGGTTGCAAGAAATAAGGTAGCGCTTAGTTTTATCGACACTGCGTACCTCGATTCCTTCTACCGTGGTATGCGTGTCAATAGCAAACATAATGCGCTCGATTTTTAGCTGAGGCTCAAAGTAGTTCATCAACAAATTGCGGGCATTGGAGTTCACTTCTATGCCACGAAGTTCGCTTTCTGCCACTGGGTTGAAATAGGTTACTTGCTCATTCGACGATACAACAAGAACGCAACGTTGCATCGCATCGAGCGCGCTTCGAATATAACGGTTTTTGTCTTCAACTCGTTTCAATACTTGAGCCACTTGAGATTCTCGCTCAGCAAGGCTCATTGTCATTTCGTTAAAACACTCGGTCAGTTTCCCCACTTCATCTTGATGATAAACCGGTAATGCTTTGCGAATAACACCGACCCGCCCCATATGTTCAACTGAGCGATGTAAAGACAACAAAGGAAGCGAAATTAATGAATGCAATAATTTGGCTAATGCCCAAGCACAGATTGAGAGTAACAGGACAATCACACCCAAGGATAACCACATTTTACGTTCATGAATTAGCAAGCTTTCAAGCGAAACCCAAATCTCAAGTGCACCGAGCTTCTCCCCTCCTAACAATACATCATTGTGGCGCATGACTACGCTTTGATTAGCGCACAACAATTCACGACCATGCCAAGCACACTCTTTTGGTAAATCTTCAATAGAAGCGATGGTTTGGTCGTGTTGGTTGATCACCACAGCAGAAATAATATCTGGGTCAAAGCTTAAGTTAATCAATTGCTCTTTTGCAGAATACGCATCGTCAAACATCAGAGATGCTTGAAGTGTATTTGCCACGCCTTGACCAAGGATATTGATTCGGCGATCTAAAGCACTCTCTTGCGCAATCACCAAGTATTGTATGGCTAAGGTGCCTAAACCAATCACGATCAAAGTTATCATCAACCATGTTGGAAGCATCATTTTGTGGCGCAAAGGCAGCCGAGCAAGGCGAGAACGGATCATGGAGCCACCTCATCTTCAGCTAAGATAGAAATACTCAACAATTGCGCGCGTAGTTGGACTTTTGTTGGAGCAATGTGGCTGCGAGATATCATGGGCCGGATGCGGTTGTTCTCTTTCACAAATGCCACCATACCGCCTTTTTTAATAAACTTATCTCCGTCACCAATTAAGAGTGAATGGGGAAACTGTTTTCGTCTGGTGGCTATTTTTGAACTATCCGCCTGAGTTAAATATAAAATATGGCAAGAACTTGGCGTCTCGCCTTTGGATAAATCATAAAACCGTGACAATTGAGGTTTGCGTGCGACGATCCGTTGGAGGTGCTCTGCGACCGAGTCATTTTCAGATACGCAATATTCTACAGGAGCAACAGGTTCGCCCGTCGCCACCCAATCCGCCAACAGGGCAAAACGATACAAATACACGGCTTTTAAATCCGCATCTTCGTAGTGAGCAAACGCAAATGTTGCGCTAAGCAGCGCCCAAAAAGCTATCAGCCATTTAACGACGACAACCTTTTCTGTTCGTTTTACCATTTGGCGTAATTCCAATCTAGCGTTAGCCAATATTGAGTGCCATTAGCAAAAGAACTGTAGTTAGTTGGAAACTCTTTGCTCTGGTCAGCGCCTAAATTCTCAACTGATGCCGTGATCTCTGGCAGGCAGTCGTTATATTGCCAGCTAATGGATGCATCAAAAGACACGACTTCGGGCCAGTTATAATCTTTGTTCGCCACGTTGATTGGGTTTAGTGCAGACTCGTAGTCTTTATGCAACTTGGATTCAGACACATATTGCCCACTGACACTCACCCACCATTGAGCTGTGATATCCCACATCACTTGCGCGTTCACAAAATGATTTGGCTCGTTTTCGATACTGCGTTTTACCGCATTGTTTGTACCACAAATATCACCTTCACAATGACCAACAATGCGTTTGTAACTGTAGTTAGCATTGATCTGTACATCATCTCGGGGCTGCCATTTGACCGCAACTTCACCACCAAAGCTTTCACTCCAAATAGGATCAACCAGCGTGGAGGTATATTGCTCCACAACGGTGCCAACCGTACCTGGAGAAGAACCACCCGTGATGATGTTCTGAGTAGTAGATTCTGTCTTATAAACTCGAATATTCTCATGGCGGGTATAGAAACCTCCCACGCTAAATTGCAATGCATTGTCATCCCAAAGACGATAGCCCACTTCATAAGTCGAGACTGACTCTACATCTAAATCTTCATTTCCTTCGAGAAGCACACTGTAGTAATAATCGTAATATTGGTTATTGCTAAATAGCACATGTTGCATGTACTGATTTTCACGCATGTAGGTACTCAGCTCCAAACGCGATGGGGTTACGATTGCTTTACCCCAGCCAGCCCAAATCCTTTGGTTATCGGCAAGCTCATAGCTCAAGCGGACTTGGGGTTGTGGGTCGATATCATGAGTAAGGTTGTTATATTGCCATCGACTACCAAGGGTTAATTTGGTTCTGTCCGTCAGTGGCACACTCCAGTTTGCGTATAGACCATAAGATTGATTTAAGAAATCAGGATCTTCTGCCACGCGCAAATATGGCATGGTGAGTTCATCATACTTTGAAAACGTACCGAACTTTTCGTCAATAAGGCGAATGTTTCCACCAATGGTAAACTCCGTTCCCCAAAGATCGGAAAAGGTATAGTGAGAGTCTAAGTCGGTTCGAAAAAACTGCGCATTGGCATGAGTGCTATCATTAGAACTGTACGTAAACCAGACTTCGTTTTCCCAGCTATCACCATTGGCACGATCGAAAATATGATGACCGCCGACGAAGTACTCCTGCATCGTCATTTCTGTTTCGTAGGTACGCATGGGTTCAGAGCCCGGCATGATCATATGCGGCTGATAATTACCCCAGTTGTAATCTTCACGAGAACGAATACCGCCGGCTTGGACGCTTAGGGTGTGTTCACGCTTCTGGTAATCCAAACGCCCACCAAAACGCTCGGTATATACATTGAAATGTTGAAACGTCTGTACCCTAGCCTCTTCACTGGTCCAAGGCATATGGTCTACAAATTCACCATACAGACTGTAATTGGCATACTCACCAACTGCACCAGCATGATGAAGTTGATACTCACGATAATCGTAGTTGCCGAAGCTGGCGCCTAGCTGCCCTTTTGGTGAGCCCTCTGCTTCTTTTGTAATAACGTTAATTACCCCAGTGACGGCATTTCCCCCCCAAACCGTCCCAACAGGACCGAGTACAATCTCGATTTGAGCAATGCTGTCCATACTGACTGGAATGAGATCCCAATCCACACCAGACGACATCGGGTTGAACACGCTACGTCCATCGACCATCACCAACATTTTATTGTTGAGCGTTTCGTTATTGCCTCGAACCGTCACGCCCCAATCATAGTTAGAATATTTAGCGACATGAAGACCGGGTGCCAAAGATAACGCATCAGCGACAGAGCGAGCTCCTGAGCGCTTGATCTCTTTAGCGGTGATAACATAAACGGACGCTGGCGTATCCGCCAAAGACTGAGAGGTACGAGTAGCTGAGACCACTTTGGTTTCCGCTAGAGAGCACAAAGGCATCTCCAACAGAGAATCGAGGTCATAGTTGGCAAACACAGGCGTAACAACGCCAAATGAAGAAGCAAAAACGAAGCTGAACGACAAACGCATAAGGTATTTCTCAACGTTTGAACGCTTGGTTAGCTAATTAGCGGGGGGAGTGGTTCAAACGCTAAATGACAATGTATCTATATGAGTACAGTGTACCATTAGCACCCTATCGGTTCATTTTAAACCACCTTATTTTACGCTGAGTAATTTTTATCGAAACGATTAATTTTGTAGCAGTTTTTAATCAACAGCAACCAATAATTGGTCACTGTTGAAGGGCAAGTTATTTTACGTCTATTAGACAGCAACACACATCGGAGTATCAGAAATCGGGTCACGGAATACTTTCGCTTTCAGGTCAAAAACCTCATCAAGTAATGACTCAGTAAACACTTCATCCGGTGACCCCTCTGCAATAAGTTGACCTTGTTCAAGGACAATGAGATGGTCGCAGTAACGGCATGCTTGGTTAAGATCATGCAAGACAACCACCACGGTTTTTCCATTGGCATTCATTTGTTGCATCAAATTCATCAACTCGACTTGATGCGACATATCAAGGTAGGTGGTCGGTTCATCTAACATCACGACCTCTGTATCTTGTGCCATGACCATCGCAATCCATGCTCTTTGACGTTGCCCGCCGGATAATGATTCAACCGGTTTATCGGCAAATTCGAATACGCCTGTATCATGCATTGCTTGTTCCACAATCGTTTTATCATCCTTCCCTAACCTTCCCCAATGGGACAAATAGGGAGAACGGCCGTACTCAACCAGTTTTCTTACTGTGATTCCTTCTGGGCTTACTAAGATTTGGGGCAACAGTGATAACGAGCGAGCTAGGCGTTTATCTCCATAACTCGACAACGGTTTTTCATTAAAAAAGACATCACCAGATAAAGGTTTGTTAATCCTTACTAAGGTCTTCAATAACGTCGATTTACCGCAGCCGTTTGGTCCTATCAACGCGGTAATTTTCCCTTTTGGAATTGAGACTGACAAATTCGGAATGATTGTATTTTTGCCATAGGCGACGGAAAGGTTCTGCGTCTTTAGCATGATTACCAACCTCGATAACGATATAGAAGAAAAATAAAATAAGGCGCTCCGATAACGGACGTAAGCACTCCAGCAGGTAATTCAATCGGTGGTTGAATCCCACGAGCCAAGGCATCAGCACAAGTAACCAGTAATGCGCCAACCAGTGCAGATCCGGGAATCAACAATTTATGGTTATGCCCAAACAACAAACGGGCCAAATGTGGCGCTAATAGTCCGACGAAGCTAATCGTTCCGGCAACAGATACACTGATACTGGCTAGAAGCACCGCTGCTAACAACGCAACCACTTGGATCTGCGTTGGCTTCGCCCCTAAAGTGGTTGCGCTTTCTTCACCCAACCCCATGACATCTAATCGCCATGCTAACCACAGCGCTAGCGGTATCAGCAATAAGAGCGCCCCCCAAATGAAAGGCACTTGCTGCCAGTTTCGCCCCCAAAGGCTACCTGTTAACCAAACCATCGCAGTGTTGATTTCAATGGGATGCGTGACCAACAAGAAGTCGATACCACTGGCGAGAAAAGCACTAACGGCGATACCAATTAACGCTAATCTTGCAGGTGTAGGTTTTGAACGCCAAGCCAGCATCGCAATGAAACCTGCTGCAAATAGACCTCCTGCCATTGCGATCAAAGGTAGCCAACTGAGTGAGGTATTAGGAAACCATACCAAGCTTGCCGTTGCCGCTAACCCCGCTCCTGCACTAATTCCCATCAAGTCCGGAGAAGCTAGCGGATTTCTAATAACACCTTGAACTAATAATCCTGATAACCCGAGCCCAGCTCCAACGCCAATTGCGAGTAAAGTGCGAGGAAAGCGGTATTGATGAATAACAAAGTCGTCGTTTGAAAAAGAAACAAGGAGCGTCATGACTTGAGAAGCAGAAAGCGAAGCGGCTCCAACTAATAAGCTCGCAACAGCAGCCAAAGCAACAAGCCCAAACAACAATGCCAGTTTTGTTTGATGAAGCATTACGACCTCCTCATCGCAACAAGGATAAAACAAGGTGTGCCAATCAACGCAGTAAGCACGCCAACCGGTGTTTCAGTGGGAAACGCGATGGCACGTGATAATGCATCAGACCAAGCAACCAGAGCTGCCCCGATCAGTGCCGAGCATGGGATCAGTAAATGATAGTTATGACCGACTATTGGTCTTACTAAGTGAGGAACAAGAAGACCAACAAAGCCAATAGGCCCCGCAATGGCAACGCACGTTCCCGCCAATAAAACAATAGTGATGCCCGTAACGAGCCGAGTCATCTGGATGTTGCTACCTAATCCAACCGCGACTTCTTCTCCAAGAGCCAGTAAATTGAGATTGCGAGCCAACCCCATTGCGAGAACCAATCCAGTCAATGCTGGCGGCCACAGTTGGTTCCATTGTTCCTCGTCCACACTTGCTAAAGACCCCGTCAGCCAATGCAATACACTGTAAGCCATGTCATCCGCAAGAATAAGCGCCGCTCGGGTAAGACCAAGCAGTAGAGCGCTAACTGCTATACCTGCTAAAACCAAACGCAGAGGATGCGAGCGAATAGAAAAAAAACCACCAAGCATCATTACAGAAACGCCACTAAGTAGTGCGCCAAGTACAGCATTAAGAATTGGGTTGATATCGCTGACTATCGGCACGCCAATGGCAGCGAAAGCCATAAAACACGCTGCACCAGCGTTAATACCTAAAATTGAGGGCGATGCCAACGCGTTGCGCGTCAAACCCTGCATCAATAAACCAGCAACAGCGAGGCAAGCTCCAATTGTTAACCCAGCAAACGCTCTCGGAGCACGTAACGTAGCAAGGATTTGATGGCTCATGTTGGTTTCATCAAATGAAAACCAATACCCCACTAAATCATTGAGTGTGAGTGAAAAGTTTGACCAGCCAAGCATTGAAGCTACGTACCCTGTCAGAACCAAAGCCAAAACAATAGCGACAACAAACATCGCTTTCCATGGCACTTGAGGCTGATGAGGGCTTTCTTTCAATATCGTTGCTTTGTTCATGACGAACCCAAAATCTGTTCTAAGTTCTGCGCCATTTTCTCTGCTGCTAGCATGCCTCGATTAAGAGACCAAAGCTCCGGTGACACTTCAACAATATGCTGTGCTTTTGCTGAAGATAACAACGTGAACAACGGGTTCTTTTTCCATTCATCAATGATGTTTGGTTGCGAGTATGCACCAATCAGCAACCAATCCGGGTTTGTTTTTAATAGCAATTCAAAGCTCGCAGGCAGATAAGCTTTTTCCGTAGCCTGCACTAGTGGGCTCGTAATGCCTAACTCGCTAAGAACACCACCAGCATAGGATTTAGGGCTGTGGAGCCACATACCTTTGTCTGACACCACCGCAAACTGTACCGTCTGTTTAAGCGCAAAATGCCGCTTATACTCAGCCATGGTTTGTTGATGCAATTGAATGCGCTTGTTCATCGCTTTTTGCTTGTTAAGTGCGATTCCTATCTTACGCGCAGACTCTAGATTTTCATGATACGTTTCACCACGGCTTTTTAGCAGCAACGTGGGTGCGATGCGATTGAGGTCTTGATAGATCGTGCGGTGGCGCTCTGCATCCGCAATGATCAAATCCGGTTTTAGCACAGCGATAGCCTCTAAACTCGGCTGAGAACGCATACCAACAGATTGCCATGGCTGAACTAAATCACGTACTGCTGTGATCACTCTTGATGCATCGTTGTCATCTGCAACACCGACGGGTGACACATCAACTGCTGCTAACGCATCCACAAAAGAAAACTCCAAAACGACAACGCGTTTAGGTGTGCTTTCTAATTTAAATGTCCCTTGTTCATCTTGTACGACACGAGTTTTTGCTGAACTTGGAAAAGACATAACGCTTATGAACAATAAGAGAAATGCAGCAAGCCGTAAGTTCATCGATAGAAACCGAGATTCGTTTTCCATGTTTTTATATCCCCAACACTAAGATCGTGAAAGTCGCCAACGTAAATTGGCGACTTTGAATTGTGTTAATATCAATCAATAACGAGCTAGAACTGGTAATTCAGGTCCAAGGTGTAAGAACGTCCCGGCGCCGGGTATCGACCAACAGGGCTGGTATCAATACCTCGGAAATAGTAGTCCTCATCAAACAAGTTGTTCACAGCAACATTCATACGTAGCTTACCCTTGTCATCCTTGTACAGATCAGTACCAAGGTTGAAGTTCCAAACCATGTAAGCCGGTACTTTACCCTTCGCACCCGTCGCGTCTTCTTCACTCGTATTTGCGTTGTCAGAATATGCGTCACTGAAGTAGTAGCCAGATAGTGTTGTATCTACTTTTGAGAACGCGTAGGTAGCATCCCAGCTAAGCTGATGTTTTGACGTATAAGGAAGTTGATTACCCTTGTTGGCGCCCTCTTCTTCTAGCGTGGCGTCTAAGTAGTTGTAGCTTGCACCTAGGCTAAGTGCTTGTACGGATTCAGGAACGTAACGAGCCGATAGCTCAATACCTTGGTGAAGCGTCTTACCAATGTTTTCAAAGGTTTGGGTTGCACTTTGCCATTGTAGTTGGTCTTTAAAGTCAATACGGTACAAAGCAGCGTTAAAGCTGGTTGAATCATGTGTATAACGAGCACCCAACTCGTAGTTCCACGCAAGCTCACTGCCCTCTTTACCTAAACCTCGAATGTATGCAATTTGAGGTGCGCGCAACGATTTCTGAGCGTTCGCATAACCAACCCATTGCTCAGTCAGATTATACGCGACCGTTAGACCCGGTAGCCATTCCGTCACTTTGTTATCTGTACTCTGTGCTTTTCCTAAGTCATCAAACGTCATGTCGACAGACTCGTAGCGAATGCCCGGAGTTACTTTTAACGCATCATTAAACAGACCTACTTCATTGCTAATATAGCCAGCAAATGCATCGGTATCCAAATGCCAATCACGAGGTACTTTCGTCGCACCGCCAGCAATTGGAGTTTGAGTCAGCTTGTAGTCGATGTCTTCATTTACATAGCGAGCACCAACGATCCAGTTTTGCGTCACCGCACTGCCTTCGCCAAAGTGCATCGCGAGCTTAGGTTCTACTCCATATACTTTGAACTCTCGTGGAGAAGTACGCACGTCAGTTGAAGGCAAAGCTGGATCTGCCCAGTGACCACCTGCGCCATTAAAGCCCCACTGGAAGAAACGCTCAGAGTTATGACCAAAGGCTTGAACTTGCAGCTCTGCACTGTCCGCAATATTTAAGTCTTGAATGTATTTCAAACTCCAACGCGTTGATTTCCCCTGATATTCATCGTAAGGACGCTTAGATTGGTTGCGATCTTTTTTATAATCGTCTGGCGACAAGGCGCCGGGCATTTGTGTGTCCGCATCATACCTTTGAATGAATGCTTGCAACTCTTGAGTGTCGCTCAACAACCAGTTTGCTTTAACTTGGAAGTTTTTTACGTCTGTATCAGAATGTTCTCTGAAGCTTTCGCCTTTTAAAAAGTTACCTTCTAATTGAATTGCAAACGTATCCGTTAACCACCCGCCCGTTCTTAAATAGAAGTCGTTCAGTGGCGTATCGCCGCCTTCAAACACAGTTAAGCGGTTACTTATTTCAGTCTGCCAAGTGTTTGGAATCGGTTTAGTCACCAAGTTAATGACGCCACCCACGTTGTTTGGACCATATTGAACAGCCGCACCACCACGTACAATATCGATGCGATCAATCATGGATAACGTTGCTGGGAAAATGGATTGTCCGGTGTGACCATATGGCGCCAGCGTAAGAGGGACACCATCCATCAAGAACTGAGCATGACCACTGCGACTTGCTTTTAAGCCTCGAACCGAAATGTTAGGCAGTACACCGGTGCCAGTTTCATCTTGCACCTTAATACCAGGTACACTTTGCAGCGCTGAATCGATTGAATGAGCGGCCGTCTTTTCAATTTGCTCACTCGTCAGGACCGTACGTGCTCCTGGGTATTCTTTTACATCTTCTATTGCTGAATTGCCGATAACACTCGCAGTGACAACAACCGTCTCCATCGTAGTGGTTTGAGGTTCAGAGGCAGCAAATGCATTCATGGAGGTGACAGAAGCAATCGCGGTCGCAAGCACACTTAAACGCAGCTTAGCTTGGGGGTTACCATCCATATTTTGGTAAAGCATGGGGGTCTCCTTTAAGAGAAGTAAGGGTCAAAGAGAAAAAAGCGGCTTTGACCCTATGGGCTAACAATCCTCAAAACGAGGTAAGAAAGCTCGCTAACAAGTAGCGAGAATTCGAAAATAATTAGAATCGGTATCCATAGCTGAGCATGAATTCTGCTGGCGCACCGTAACCAATCTGGTTCAATCCAGACTTGCCATTGGTGGCACCTAGGATGTATTTCTCATCAAACACGTTGTAAGCGTTTGCTTGGATTTTGTGACGACCTGTTGTGTAAGCAGCCATCAAATCCACTGTAGTGTAATCACCAAGTGCTACCGCTTCATCGTTACCAGCGTAGCGGTCACCTACGTACTTAACACCACCGCCTAAACGCCAGTTGTCATCAAGCTGATACGTGCTCCACAATGAGAACAGGTGGTCAGACACGTCATTTGGTTTTTTACCCGTGTCTTTGTCTTCCGCATCAAGGTAGCTATAACCAACTGAGATATCCCATTGCTGCGTGATCTGACCGCGCGCTTCCAATTCGATACCCTGATGGCGAGCTTCAATCTTATTGATCACATCACCATCGATATTGGTTTGCGGTTGTTCTTGGTCGATTTGGAACACAGCAGCGTTCAGCATTAGAGCGTTGTCTAATAGATAGGCTTTTGCGCCAACTTCTTTCAGGTCGGTATGGAAAAATTCAGCCAGTTTTGGATTGATGTAAATACCAGAGTAAGGTAACTGCCATGAACGCGCTAAACTCGCATACACAGACATGTCATAGTTAATTCGGTAGACCAAACCAGCACGGTAGCTGACTTTGTTATCGTCGAGATCTTCTTTCGCTGCCCCGGCTTTTTGCTGCTCAAGATCCATTGAGTCATAACGCACGTTACCAATCACAGAAAGATCACCAAACGTGTAAACATCTTGAATGTAGATGCCCGCTGTTGTGGTCGTGTTATCACGGAAAGGTTTAAAGCCAGGGTTTGGCGTTGGTCCTACTGTAGGGTTGTAAATATTTTTTGGAGGCAGCGTCTTGTCACTGGCTAAAGTCAAATCAATATTGATCTGGTTATAGTCTGCGCCAATCATCATTTGGTTGGATTCTGTCTCCCAAACTAACTCAGATTGCAGAGTCGTTGTTGTGCGAGGGTCGTAGCCAAAATTGTTCACCGTTTGAGAAACTTCATCACCCACAACAGCACCTTGACGAGTGCCCTTTTGTTCCAGTTCAATGCGGTTGTATGAAGCACGGTTTGTCCAAGCCCATTCATCGTTTAAACGCCATTCATAATTAACTGCAATACGAAGGCTGTCCGATTCTTGGTAGTCATTGGTTCCACCAAAGAACGTGCTTTCTGAAACGTCAACTGGCTTGCCGTTTTTTGATGGCACACCTCGGTAAGGAACTAGCTCTTGATGGGCATATTCAACATCAAAATCAATGGTATGCCCATCAGCAGGTAATACGCGAATCGTCGGTGCAATAAAGAAATCATTAGAATCGACATGGTTTACGTAAGAGTCTGCTTGGCGATACTCTAAGTTAATACGACCATTGACCTTGTCGCTAAATGCCATAGAACTATCAATCTGACCAACAAATTGATTGTTACTGCCAACACTGCCATTCACATTCGTGAAATTGTCACCATTAGCACGTTTGGTCACCAAATTAATGATGCCACCCGCCGAGCCTCTGCCATACAGCGCACCAGCAGGTCCTTTTACCACCTCGACACGTTCAATGTTTGCCAGACTACGGTAGGACTGCAATGTACCGTCATCTCTCATTCCATCACGATACATATCATTAAGGGCGTCGAATCCACGAATCACAAACTGATCTCGGCTACCCTCGCCTAAGGTATTGTTCACACCAGCGACACCATCTAGCGCGTCAACTAAGCGCACTGCTCCGCGATCTTGCATTTCAGTCTTAGTCACAACCGATACCGCTTGCGGAACGTCTAACCATTCAACGTCCGTTTTGGTGCCTGACTGTGGCATGTGCTCGGCGTAACCTTCGTACCTATGACCAACAACTTGTACGGTTTCATTCGCTTCAACGTTTTCTGATGCCGATACACTCGGCACGACTGCCACTGCAGTTAACGTTCCACCTATAGCTAATGCTAATGGGGACAAGGTCAACTTCATTTCCATTTTTTTAATTCCGTTAGTTTATAAAATTGCCAACAGGTGCGAATGTAAACCAATATCATTTGTGTTTGCAATATAAAAATTATGATCTATATTTGTTTGCCCCATGTAACTGGGGAAATAACAAAATAATCAATAAAATCAGAATAATAATAAAACCTTTCCCTAAAATACCGCGAAAGAGACGCATTGGAAGCCGGCTGTGAGCACGCAGTAACAACGTTAGAAAAATTAGGAAAGTCCCATGAAATCAACGATGATCATCGTGAGTCATGTCGTTAATGATGCAGTCACCCACGGCTTCGTACCTGCAGCAAAAGCGATGGGTCTTCACGTCGTGTTGATCACTGACCATAAGCTCAACCATCTCAAGTTGGCCAGTGAAGATAACCAGTTCACCCCCGATGACATTCTAGAATGTGATGTTTTCAATCCACTTGAACTCATCGAGGTCATCACGGAGCACGAATTACACCCTAGCGCTATTTTTAGTAACAGCGATCATTTGCAAACTTCAACGGCTATCTGTGCTCAATTCTTTAACTTGCCCGCTAAAGACTGGACTGTGACGTTAAAAGCTAAGAACAAGCACCTAACTCGCCAAGTCCTCAATGACAAATCATTGCCAAGCACACCAAGTATCTTGCTGCATCAAGGTGACTCATCGCCTCGCAAGACACTCAATTTCCCTGTCGTCGCAAAGCCAAAGGAAGGCGTTGCAAGTTTGGATGTTCAACGCTGCGACACCGATGCCGCACTTGGGGATTATTGCGATGCATTCTGGCAAAAACACCCAACCACTCCTGTCTTGGTTGAAGAGTTTTTGCAGGGCCCGCTTATCACAATAGAAACATTAGGGGATGGCGATAACTTACTCGCCGTTGGTGGGTTTGATGTCGAACTGTCTGCCCCACCGCACTTTATCGAGATGGCGGCGTGTTGGAATGGTACTCACAGCGTCCAATTTCGTGACGAATGCCTCCGCCAGTTGAAAGTTTTTGGTGTCGGATTCGGCGTGTGCCATAGCGAATTTATTATCACCGATTCCGGCCCCGTGTTGGTGGAGGTCAATTATCGCAGTATCGGAGATGGACGCGAGTTTCTACTTAATAACCTGAGCCATCATCAGTGGTTTAGCACCATTTTAAAACTGCATCTTGGCGACAAACTTGAACTGGACTTCACTATCCAAGGTAGCGCTCAAGTGCACTATGTTGTCGCCGACACGAGCGGAACCATAGCAGGTACATCAACATCTTTCATTCATCAAGAAGGCGATATTGTTACGCAACAACAGGTTCTTAAGCCCGCTGGAGAGCACATCCAACAAAGCTATTCAAACAAAGACTACCTAGCCAGGATTTCCATTAGCTCACCATCCGGACAGTCATTGCAGCCTTCACTCAAACAGGCTCTCGCCACTTTCAACCTTGTGCCAGTCGAAGAGGTAACGGCATGAACGACAACGTTTTATATCTCACCCAGCGTTTAATCGATACGTGTCTACGCGAAGATTTATTTGGTTTAGTTTCTCAAGGCGCTTTCATTAATGCTTTACCCAACAAATTGAACATCAATGCTTATGGCGCAGACCAAACTTGGCTCGCCTTCTCAACACAAGATTTAAATCTTTACTTACCTGTTACGCCTTTTTATTACATGCAGCGATGGGTCTACGGCGTGACTAACCACCATGCGCCAACCTGCTGGTTTGTAGAGAAAAATGGAACCGTTGAATCACAACAACATTACCGCGATTGGATTGAAGTATTAAAAGCTTGTGCTCACGAAAGCTCTCATTCGTTACTCGATGGATATCTACAAGAGCTCGAATGTGCGGAAAAGCATAAAGGCTTATGTGACAAAGCATTCGAGCAAAACTCAGCAGCATTGATGCAGCCAATATCGGAACTCAATGGTTGGGAACGTAAACTGTTACAAGCAGACCAAATCGCTTCATATTTGGATCATCCATACTATCCGACAGCTCGAGCAAAATTTGGACTGAATGATAATGACTTAGCGCAATATGCACCGGAGTTTGCCAAGAGTTTTACTTTGCGTTGGTTAGCCATTGATAAATCACTAGTGACCTTAACCTCTGCGCCTCCTGAGTGCTGGCCGACAATGGAGCAAGTTGGATTGCCTGCCGACTTCTCACTGAGTCATGACTTGTTCCCTGCTCATCCGTTAACTTTACGCAGTTTAGAGTCACTACCTGAAGGCGTGATTGAAGCGCCACTCGCTTTTCTTGAGGTGACACCAACCTTATCGGTGCGCACTGTGGTAGTGAACCAAACACCGAATGTTCATATAAAAGTGCCACTTATTATGCGTTCGTTAGGAACTAAGAACATTCGTCTTATTAAACCATCGACACTGTATGACGGTCATTGGTTTGAGCGTTTGTTAACGCATTTAGAACAAAGTGATAGTGAGCTAAGTGGCACGCTTTTCCACTGTAACGAAAAGCATGGTGGGCACGTTGGCGATGATAAAACGTTCGCTTACATTGTGCGCGAATACCCTGTTCACCACTGCGAAGACCAAGCATTAGTGCCTGTTGCAGCCCTTGCCAGCCCAATGCCTGATGGTCGCTTGTTCCTTGAGCATCTCGCTGAACAATACTACCAGCAAGATACATTGGCTTGGTTTACCGACTACGTTGATCTGTTATGTAAAGTGCATCTGACTCTTTGGTTGCGTTATGGCATTGCTTTGGAATCCAATCAGCAAAACGCCATCATTGCGTTCAATAAAGAAGGCAAAATGACGTTAGCTATGAAGGACAATGACGCCGCTCGTATCTGGCCAAATCGTTTCAAAGCGTTTGAACAGCATTCCCCTGTTCAGTGCGATCAACTACTGGATCAACGAATTAAGGTCGATAATGAACTCGCCTTGGGTCAGATGTTTACCACGATTACGCTACAACTGGATATTGCCGCGATTGTAGAGGCAATGGCAGCGAAAGGGATTGCTTCAAGCGCCTCTTTGTACGCAGTAGTCGCACGAAGCCTCGCTTATTATATCGACTACTTAGGCGCACAAGGTCACGAAACAAAATTGGCACGCGAACTCTTGTTTGATTCCCCAGATTTGTACGCCAAATATTTGTTGAGCTCAGGGAGCCTACTTTCCAAAGAAGCATCAGGTGCAAGCGATATCAACAAATATTATGGGTTATCCGCGCCCAACTTCTTGTTGTTAACCAGCGAAGACGCTCAACATGCTTATCTCACTGCCATTAAACAGAGCGTGGGCTAATTAATCATGACCAAACTCATCTACAGCGTACTGCTTTGCCATTTTATCGCTGCATTTGCTGCGTTAGGCATGCCGTTGTTCTTACCGACGGTGTTACCCACTTTTGGAGCCCACATAAATGCAGACTGGGCAGGTGTTTTGTTTATTCTCCCTACCTTCTGCACTGCTATGGCCGCTCGTTTTTGGGGGCAGTTTGCCGACCAATACGGCAGACGCCGTTCTCTACTGCGCGCTCAAGTTGGTCTCGCCGCGGGGTTTATGCTGTGTGGCTTAGCAACAACGCTACCCATGTTTGTGTTTGGTCTCATTATTCAAGGAACGTTTGGCGGAACAATGGCAGCGTCTAATAGCTACCTTTCAAGCCAAATAGAAGATGCGAAAGCGCTGAGTAAAACGCTCAATAAAACCCAACTATCTGCTCGTTTGGCTCTGATAGTGGCACCCATTGGGCTAGGATGGACGTTATCGGAATCCAACCCGCTGAATGCATACCTGTGGTTAGCCGTATTGCCACTTGTGGCATTTGCGATCACGCTTACCCTACCCGTCGATCAAACCGAAACGCCTTCCCCCCAATCGGACGCTCTTGTAGACAAATCTGATGTTATGTCGGACTGCTCGTTACGTGCTCTATATTGGGTTTTTGGCGCTCAGTTTAGCTTTGCTTTCGCTATGGTAGTGACCTTCCCGTACTTCTCGCCTTATGTTGAGCAATACGGCAACGTGAATCCGGCATGGATCGGCTTCTTGTATGCGCTTCCGCATGGTGTTTATCTTGTGTTTGCAACCAAGATTCATGCACTTTCAGAGAAGATCAACCGCCACCAGCAGCAACGTACACTTTGGTTGGGTTTTGCCTTACTCTCCCTCAGTTGCGTCATGCACCTCGTTCAACATGAAGTCTTATTGATCGTAGCTCGCATCGTGTTTGGCTGTGGCATGGTTTGCTGTTACCAAGGTTTACATCAAGCGCTTGCAACCCGACTTAATAGGCAACAATGCGGCAAAGTGTTTTCTCGCTTTGATGCAATGTCTAAATGGGGCGGAGTTGCCGCAGGTCTTAGCGCATCTTCTATTATCCGCTTCTATTCGCTCGACGTTCCTTTTCTCCTTTCTGCGTTGGTCAGTGCTTTGACTCTTATCGCACTGATCATCCATTCAAAATTTGGACATCAACATGTTACAAACGCCATTGTCTCCAAGCGAAACGCTTGCGAAAAGCCAAGCACAACTCAACAATAGAAAAGCTCAGCTCAACACCATAACGGGCGTCGTCAACTGCTATCTACGCGAATACGCGATCCCTAACAAGCAAGTTGAATGGCAGTACCGTTCAACGTCTTTACCACAAACATTGAAGCGTAACTATTCACAACAACAGCGCGTGGGCATTCATCTTCCCCATCAAAACGGTGTTTTGTTGTTGCCTGCTGAGTACGTGAGTCAGCTTGGTAAAGTCAAACTGATTGATATGCCCTGGAGCAAAATGCCGGGCTCTGGATGGCATAAATTAGATGCAATCCAAACACTGACACTGTTACTGAACTATCTAAAACAAGTGTTAGCGATTCCATTCAACAACGAGCTTGTGGCTCAAATGGAAAACAGCCTGTTGGTAACGGAGCAATTTCTAAACGCAAACACAAGACCTCAACAGCACAATGCTTTTATCGCTTCAGAGCAGTCATTGCTTTGGGGGCACTCCTTCCACCCAACGCCAAAAAGCCGTTCCGGCGTGAGTATGGATGATCTATTAGCATGCTCACCAGAAGTGGGAGCCAGCGTCCCGCTATATTGGTTTGAAGTGGATAATACATTGCTCGATGTGCTTCGCTCGGATGAACGTCATACTCCTAAGTCGATGATTGAGCAATTGGCACCAGAAAAGCCGCACTCTGGAGACGCCACCCTCTACCCTTGCCATCCATGGGAGAGCTACACGATCTTGCAAAACCCATTAGTTCAACGAGCGATTGAACAAGGCAAAATGACGCCATTAGGGCTAGGCGGAGAAAAAATGCTGCCGACATCATCGGTGCGTACCATGTACCACCCTGAAACAGAATGGTTCGCCAAGTTCTCGATTAACGTCCGCTTGACCAATTGTGTCCGTAAAAACGCATGGTATGAACTCGATAGTGCGGTGCAACTGAGCTCGATTTTGCATCCGATAAAAGAAAGTGAGCAGTTACAGAATCCGGTTTTCAAAGTGATGACGGAACCTTTTGCCACCACCATCAACTTGGAATCGATTGATTCTGAGCAAAGAGAAGATCTGACGAAAGCCCGAGAGTCGTTTGGTATCCTATATCGAGAAAACCTATCCTTGTGTGAAATTGATGTACTAGAACCAACGTTAGCGGGAGCACTATTCGCCTATGATCGCAATGGCGACAGCTGTATCGCTGCTCAATTAGAAACGAAAGCACAAGCATCAGAAACAACGTACCACGACATCGCGACTTTATGGTTTGAGCGCTACTTACACTGCTTAATTCCCGGCGTATTCAACTACTACTTTAAACATGGCGTCGCATTTGAGCCTCATTTGCAAAACACACTCATTGGGTTTGAAAAAGGCATGCCCTGCTGTGTGTGGATACGCGATCTAGAAGGCACCAAATTGCTTCCAGAATTCTGGTCACCGGAGTCATTGAACCAGCTTTCTGAACGCGCTCGCCAATCGGTTTATTACAGCCGGGAACAAGGTTGGAATCGTATTGGTTACTGTACCTTCATCAACAACATCAGTGAAGCCATTTTCTTTATTGCGGAAGGAGACCAAACGCTTGAGAAAACGCTTTGGAACTCGGTTAAAAGCGCAATTGTTCGCTGGCAATCCGTCAATGGCAAACAACCTGAGCTTGAATCCTTGATAAACGGCGGCAGTTTCCCGAGCAAAAACAACTTTACTACACGCTTAATGCAAAGAGCGGATAAAGAATCCAACTACACCCAAGTTCCAGTGCCATGGGCGAATCACCAAGGAGCCAATCATGCTTAATTCTTCACAGCTTCCGTTGCACGTCCAACAAGAAGTTTTGCAATTGGCAGAGCAACACATGCAGCCACTATGTGCCTACCTTTATGACCTAAAGGCGCTGGAGCAACACATTAAACAGATGAAACACGTTCTACCCAAAAATGTTGAGCTGTTTTATGCCGCGAAAGCCAACCCATCAGAGCCAATCTTGAAAACACTCGCGCCTTATGTCGACGGTTTCGAAGCTGCGTCCGGCGGAGAGCTTGCTCATCTGCACGAACAGCACCTCAATATGCCCTTGATCTTCGGTGGTCCGGGCAAAATGCCAAGCGAACTTAAGCAAGCGATTGAGCTCAACGTAGATGCAATTCATGTCGAAAGCCTCACTGAATTGCATCGCATTGGTGCATTAACAGAAAAGCTGAACCATTCTGCCTCGATTTTTCTACGAATGAACATCGATATTGGCGATATCACCTTAAGCAAACTCGCCATGGGTGGGAAACCCACGCCTTTTGGATTGGATGAAAGCGAGTTAAGTAACGCCCTCACTCTGCTGCGTGATTTTCCAAACGTGCACCTAAAAGGTTTCCACTTCCATTTAATGTCTCATCAACTCGAGGTAGATCGTCACCTAGCATTAATGCAACGTTACTTCCAAGTCGTTAAAGCTTGGCAAACGCAATTTGAGCTGGATGAAGTAATGATCAACCTTGGCGGAGGTATGGGCATTAACTACCAAAATGATGAGCAGCACTTCCCTTGGATTGAATTTTGCGACAAGTTAGAGTTTTTGATCGCGAAAGAACAAGTTCAAGATTGGAAACTGCGATTTGAATGCGGACGTTACATCTCTGCACCATGCGGCTATTACGTTATGGAAGTGTTAGACATCAAGCAAAACTTAGGCGAGAACTTTGTCATTGCGCGTGGTGGTACACATCACTTCCGCACCCCTGCGGCACAAAGTCACGATCATCCATTTGCGATTTTAGCGAGTAATAAACCCAAAGTCATATCACAGCCGATTACGCACTCACACGCGACATTCGTCGGTCAACTTTGTACGCCAAAAGACGTTCTTGCAAGAAATCAAAACATTACTCACCTCGATATTGGAGATTATGTCGTGTTCACGCTTGCTGGCGCCTATGCTTGGAACATCTCTCATCAAAACTTCTTAATGCACGAACCTCCACTATTCCACTATTTCTAACACTCACTATCCAATAGTTCTGCAGAATAAATGGTTCCACAGAATAAGCCCCTATCGCTAGGGGCTTTCATACCGATTTTTTATGGCACATTTCACATCAAGTTCATGTCACAATTCGTATACACATACTGATTTGCATACTTTCTTGCGGCGATAAAACGCTCAGGCTTTCACAACCAAAGTTATGCGCATCAACATAATGACTTTGAGGCTCAAGGCAAAGGAAATTGCTTTCACCCGAGGGCTTATAAACTTGCAGGTAACGGCAAGGGCTCGACACTAATACTGACACCCCATTTTTGTGCCTTAGCGACGCCATAACTCCGCTATCGCTCATCTGATATCCATTATTGATCCATAAATTGGGCACTGTTTTTTCGCTATTGAAGTTGTAATCTGAAGGTATATGCCTAACGAAACGATCAGGAAGATTCTGCTTATCTTCAAACCAAAAACCTGTCGCCGGGAACTCTACAAGTGTATCTTGCTGAACTGAGAAAAATGGATGGAAGCCAGCCCCGAAGGGAAAAGCATCATCCCCAAGGTTGGTCAGAACCATGGTAACAATAAGGGCGTCATCACACAGTTGATAAGACTGTTTGGCATGGTATTCACATACGCCGTCGATACTTGACGTTAACTCTAATTCCAAAAAGTCATCACCTGCGTTTTTGGTCAGTAATCCCCAATCAGAAATCCATCCATTTCCATGCAAGAAAAACATATCATCGATGGCACGACTAACCGGCAG
The DNA here is from genome assembly GCF_022347645.1 of Vibrio sp. MMH1-50. Lineage (NCBI taxonomy): Bacteria > Pseudomonadati > Pseudomonadota > Gammaproteobacteria > Vibrionales > Vibrionaceae > Vibrio > Vibrio sp. MMH1-50. Next base: position 52,742 of record NZ_JAKRGG010000013.1, on the reverse strand, counting down.
CACGACTTTATGCCCACGCCAAACAAATTGATTTCCGCGAATACGATTCGCCATTGGCAGCATGGGAAACATACTTGAATCTCCGGCAAAGCCGTTGGAAGTATTGACTCTGGCTCTCAACACATCAAAGGTGAATCCGTTAATATACTGAAATGAATCAACGCACCCTCCAGTCTCATTCACGACCAACTTCAACTTGCCATTATTCAGAGTGTGAGTAGCCATCGATAAACCTTCACTTCATTATGATATGTTTGTTTATAGCTACTTTATGCAGTTAGATATTCAACAACTGATAACAAAGTCACAGAGATAACTAAACAGAATTTAGTTAGCGCCTTCTACATTAAATCATCCAAGAGCCATGTTCGAACAATGCCTAACAAACCATTTCAATCTGGCGCCCATAAGGGGTTGAATAATCAAAAAGTTCGACACTATAACTGTCGCCTTGTGATGGCATTGCTGTATAAAAGCAAAGGCATGACCAAATCAGAGTTAGCTCGTGAAACGCAACTTAGCATTCCTGCTATTAGTAAGATTGTTGATGCTTTAGTTGAGCAAGGTCGAGTAGAAAACTTCAGTGTATCCAAAGCAACAAAGGGTAACTTTGGCGGCTTGTACAAAGTATCAAGTGATCGCCCTTACACCGTGTGCATGAGTGTTTCTCCTACCCGTATCCAAGCGGTAATGGTCGATAATGAAATGACGCCCTCTTCGGACTTTATTGATCAAGCCATTACCCCACAAACACCTGACGAACTAATTGAGGATATCGTGACGGCTATTGTTGCTTGCCGTCAGTCCAAGCCAAATACTAGTTATCGACTCTCTATTGCCGTACACGGGCAAGTGGATACTCATGTAGGATCTTCCATGCGAATGCCGCAAGCTCCTTGGACACAACCTATCGAGCTAAAATATCTTCTTGAGCAACGCTTGCTCGTTGAGGTCCTAGTCGACAATGATTGCGTCATGCTAGCCTTAGCTGAAAAGTGGTTAGACGGGCATCACGGTGAAGATTTTTGCGTACTCAACGTTGATTACGGTATCGGTTCTTCTTTCTTGATCCACAATGACATATACAGAGGAAAGATGTTTGGCAGTGGGCAGATTGGTCACATTAAAGTCGCGAATAACGGCATCATTTGTGGCTGTGGTCGAGAAGGCTGCTTAGAGACGGAAGCCAGTTCCACAGCGCTTTGTAAGCAATACCTTTCCCGTCAGGAAAACGCATCCAAACTTGTACATATCGATGACTTTGTATTCGATGATTTTATTAAGCTGTATCAAAACGACGACCAAATTGCACAGGAAGTCGCAATGCACGCAGCCACAGTTCTTGGACAATCTCTCTATAACTTTCTTATCACACTCAACATCAACAAAATCATCTTGTATGGAAACACTTGTGCTCTAGGTGAATGTTGGTTAAAGACAATCACACAACAAACACTCATTAATCCATTCGAAGACGAGAATGCTCGTAAACAAGATCTCACCGTAGTCTCGTTCGGGCATTTAACGCAAATTGAGCGAATAGTCGGGATGAGCTACCTATGGGTTGAGCAAGAGTTAGATAACCTCTATACGTAACTCCCAATTTAAACGCAAAGAAGGTCACCTTAATAGCGACCTTCTTGAAGCTTACTCTGTTATTTTCACTCAATAGAGAGCACTGAGTGAGTTATGCGTTCACCTCTTTACCTACCGCAGCTTCACGAGTAACAAGGATTTTTTCCAGTTCTTCCAAAGAGCGCCCTTTCGTTTCTGGAACGCGTTTGTAAATGAACACAAAACCACAGGCACAGATAACACCGTAAAGTAGGAAGGAACCTGAAGCACCTAACCCCGCATTAAGCAGTGGGAACGTATAAGTGAGTGCGAAACACGCGACCCAAAGTGCCAACGTGCTGACCGACATCGCGGTGCCACGAACCTTATTCGGGAACATTTCAGAAAGAAGAACCCAAGTCACTGGTGCCAACGTCAAAGCGTAGATAGAAATCGCGATAAGGACGAGCATCAATACCGGCAAACCAAGCATTCCATAGGCATATGCGGCTGACATCAAACCATAAATCACCGTCAAGCCAGCCGACCCGATAATCATCAACTTACGTCGACCAATTTTATCAACAAAAGGAATCGCCAAAATGGTGAACACGAGATTGATCAATCCTGTTGCAACGATCGACTTCAAGGTATCGTTGATATCAAAGCCTGCAGAGGCAAAGATTTCCTGTGCATAGTTAAAGATGACGTTGATACCACACCACTGCTGGAAAGCAGCAAGAACAACACCGATCACCAAAATTGGCTTCACATCTGGCTTAAACAACGCACTAAACGGAAGTGAACGAGTTTCTGCAGACAAGGTACTTTCGATCTCTTGCACAGTGCGAGACGCATAACTTTCGCTACCAATACGCAGTAATGTAGCTTTCGCTTTGTCTACCATGCCCATTTTTACTAACCAACGTGGAGATTCAGGCACAACAAACATGAGCAGTAAAAACGCAAATGCAGGCACAAGTTCGGCGCCAAACATGTAACGCCAACCCATTTGACCATTCCATGATTGCAAAATATCCGCTTGCGCTGCATTGGAAGCAACAGGCTCCGCAATCAATAAGTTAATGATTTGAGCAGCAAGTACACCAATAACGATGGTCAGTTGGTTTATCGCGACAAACTTTCCTCGTTTATCAGCAGGTGCAATTTCAGCAATGTACATCGGTGACAATGCTGACGCTAAGCCAATACCAACGCCACCTATAATTCGGAACACCACAAACGCATTAAAACTATCGGCAGCGGCCGTTCCCCATGCAGAAATAACAAATAACAGTGCCGCTAAAATTAACGGACGTTTACGCCCATATTTGTCAGACACGGTGCCGGCAATAAATGCCCCAACCATACAGCCGATTAACGCTGAGCTCATTGCCCATCCAGACAATGACGCATTCGTAATGTTGAAATAAGACTCATAGAATGGTTTGGCACCACCGATTACGACCCAATCATAACCAAATAATAATCCACCACAGGCGGCCACCAGACTGATGAGCCATATGTTTCTCATATTGAGTTGATCGCTTGTTTTACGCATAGTAAATCCTTGTAGAGGTACATATCTATTAAAGTTATTGTTTTAGAGTCACCCCAGGTGATAGGTCACCCGGAGTGACCTATCCATTAATTTTGACTGTTACAGCCAAACGCATAGCGATGTTGTGCGATTTCTTTTAATAGATTCGCTTTTGTATGAGCAGGCGCTTGTCCTAACAGTGCCTGCAATGTAAGTTCAAAATCTTCAAATCCATGACGTTCATCTATCAAAGCTAAGCCAAATTGACCCATTGCTTTTACAAATAAACAGTGTTGCTGATGTTCTGTTGTTAAATTGCTATCAAAGACAATTAACGCTGGGAGTGATACAGCAAAAAAGTCGACCTCTACGGGCGCATTCCATTCTGAGTCCGCCCAAGACACCATATCCTCAAACAGTGATACTGCTTGTGCGGTATCTCCCAATTGGTGCATTGCAGCCGCTTGATAGAACAAGTAATCAGCAGGTTGATCGTTATAGTAACGGCTTTGGTTAATCTCTTGTTTACCTTGAGTTGCAAGAGCAAAGTGCTGATTGGCACACTCTCTTTCGCCTAACTCCTGGTAGCAACGCCCTAAGAAATAGTGGATATCATTGTCAGTTTGACCAACGAGGCGACCTTCACCCAAATTTGTTGAATAAGTCAGAGCGTCATTCAATAACTCAAGCGCGTTATTGAAGCTTCGTTGTTGCATAAACTGCAATGCGTATCTCAGCTTATTGACGATGAACTGCCCTGTCACCTTACCTTCTCCCCCCTCCCAAGGGTGGAACTGCCTTGTAGATAAGCATGTCTGTGCAAGTTCGAGCTCACCACAGATGTTACACAAATTAAGCAGCTCTGCAGTTAAGTCATCTCGCTGATTGACCACTTCTAGATTTGCCTTCAAGAAAGCAAGTCGTTCTAATGGCGTATCACCCGCCGCTTTTTTCAAGTAATCCAGTTCATAGAGAACTCGGGCATCACTCGGAGACAATTCGAATGCTAACCCCATCAAAGAAATCGCTTTATCCAGCTCTCGACGCTTGTTATAGGCATAAACAGATAGATTTCGAAGTACGGGCGCATAGTGTGAGTTGAGCCTTAGTACTGTTTCCCAATGATATACCGCTCTTGAATAACTTCGTTTCGCATAGAAGAAGCAACCCAGTAGATATTGGGTAAAGTAATGCCCTGAAAAAGCACTTAAAACTTCAACTTCGGCTAAGGTATTCGGAAATAAAACATTGTCGTTAAATCGATCGGCAGCGACATCTAATAAGGCTTCCGCCTGTTCGGGTTCATCGACTAAATACGCTTTATAAATCAAACTCATTGAACCTGTGCTCTCGTTCAGAGCTAAGACCGCTTTAGCGCGTTCTTTTGCATCAATCGAAAGATAAAAGTTAACAAGATGAATCGTGTTAGCTTCTCTTTGATTCATGAGTTGCTTAAACGCCGATAAGTCAATATCAGAGCGAGTTAACTGATACCTTTCGAATGAAATACCATAACCAAGAGGCTGCATCTCACTTTGTTCATCAATAAAACGAAGAGCCTCTGCGTGTCGGTTCAATGCACTAAGCAAAAACACCTTCAATGTTGCAGCTTGGTAGTGAGTACCATTCAGTTCCAGTGCTCTTTCCGCGTATTCTAATGCCTCATTTAAACGGTCTTGCTTTGTGGCAATGCGAGCAGCGGCGAAAAAGCCAGTATCACGACAATTACTACTCCACGTTGCTTTAAATACATCGCTAAAGGCAGAATCAAGACGCCCCAGTTTTTCATTTGCACAGCCACGAAGGTAGCTTGCTCTGCCGCATAAAGGGTTTTTGTTGAGCTTGTGAGCACGCTCCAAAGCGGCATCAGAATATTTAAGTGTGCCTTGATAATCCGCGCGATCATAAGCAAGCGAAGCCATCGCGACGTTGGTTGCATAATGATTTGGGTCGCGTTTGAGGGCTTCTTGGTAGTAGTCCGCAGGATCACTCGTTGCATGGTGATATTGCTGTAAATGCTGTCCAATGAAATACAGTTCTTCTACACTCGATACATCTTCAGGTTTTTCTGGTGCGGAGGCAGGATCGGGCGTTGGTTCATCTTTAGCGTCAATATGCTCTAGATAGGACAGGCATACTCTCCCCTCCTCATTCAAGATTGTGATGGTTAAGCGCGTGCTCTCAGCAAGCTCTATGCTTTCTTCAACCACATCACCTGGAGTCATTGTCAGTTGGTGTTTAGCAAGTACACTCGCTTTGTCCGAAATAACCACCTCGTAGTTGGCAATCTCAGAAATAGCGTAAACTGCCCATTCAACGAAACGCCCGCTTCGATCCAACTTAATCGCGACTTCCGTGTTCGCATTATGAACGTTGTCTAAATTGCTATATGGAAGGAAATGTTGAGTGAATTTTTTCTCTTCATGACTATCAATCCAAGTAAAATCCGGTTGGTTATCAGTGTAAACCCCAGTCATCAATTCGATGTAAGGTCCATTGCTGTCGGTCAACTGGCGATCCCAGGCTAATCCAAAATCACAGTTTCCCCATGTCCATTGCTTTTTGCCAGGAGAGACATGGTGATTAGCCACATGCAACAACCCTCCTTTCTCATCATGACTGTAAGCGCCAACAAAGTCATAAGCGGACTTATCTGCCATATAAGAAGTAGGAACAGGCAAATTCTTGTAGCGCGAGATGTCCGTACCCGGCGAATAGTCGACTTTGTAATATTCCCCAGTCGCTATTGGGAAATCCGAAACATCTCGTTTGCCATGGTCATATACCGCAGTGACATCTGGTGGGAAGATACTTTGATGATCATCACCACCTTTTACCGCTGGGTTAGACCACCATAGAAACTGTCGAGGAGTATCGTTGCCGTTATATACCTTGCCTGTTATCTCGACAAGCGCCTTGTTCGGATAAAGTTTGAAGCCAGCGGTTACTTGCAAACCGTACATATGTTCAACTTCACCAATCCAAACGGTAACGGCTCCATCTTCATGCTCTTCAATCTTAAAATCTGTAGGCATGAACGTTGTCGGACGATGATGTTGAGGCCAATTAAACTCGATACCTCCAGAAATCCAAGGACCAAGTAGTCCAACTAAAGCCGGCTTAACGACTTCGTTGTAGTAAATAAAATCACGCTTTTTCATCTTGTCGTACGCACGATGAATGCGCCCACCAAGCTCAGGCAATAGCATGATTTTTATATAATCATTTTCGATATATACCGCTTGATATGTCTGTTCTATTTGATGATCAGATATACTGTCGATCACGCCGTAAGGGTATACGGAGCCAGAAGAGCCTTGATAAACACGGTTTTCCAAAAATAACGGATTCGAGTCAACTTTGCCCGTCGGGTAAGTCGGTAAAACAATCTCTTCTACCCATGCTTTTGCATTCGTACTCATAATCTAAAACTACCTGTAAGTCGTTGTGATTGATTTACAGGCAGTATAAAAAGCGAACAGCAAAAAGAATGTATGAAGCAATCACGTGGTTAACTAAACGAAGTTTAGTAATAAATGTGACACTAAGACACTGGCTTTATAGAGCAACGTATATAGTATTTTTATTCATAGGTATTAAAAAAGCGCCTTTCGGCGCTTTCTATACATCTCTTACCCAAACGTCTTTGACGTCTTTTTTCAGAAGGTCAATCACACTTTGGTGAATAAAAACTAAGCCAAAATCTTCTTCTAGTTTAAATATTAATCGTTCCTCTAAGGGAATATTATCTAATTTAGAGAAGTCAAACTCTGTTGACTCGATATCTAACCAGTTCAACTTACCGTATTGTTTTTCTTTATCCGTCAATTTATAAGTTTGATGGATGTAAGGCATACGATAATCTTCATAAACTTTAATTTCATCATCAGATGGTTGGCTTGGAGAACAATCCACGCGAGCGTCTAACCACTCTACTCCGTGTACAACCAGTTTCTCTACTTCTGATGCAATATCACTGATGATAAATAGCTTTGGAGAAAAGGTCATTTCCAAAAGCAAATCTGGCTCTACTGGCACTATTGGCTTGGGGCTTTGTTGGAATGGAAACTTAGTTAAGCTTTGCTTTGTTAAAATAATATAGTCTTCTTTCATTATTTTTCCCTAAAACTTAGGTGCACGCGTAGATGTATTCTTCTTCATTTTCCTAACTAGAGAAAATCTTGAATCATTACTAATCAAATCATAGATTTCTGGTGCAAAAAATACTGCAGTATCCGCTCCTTCAGCCCTATACACCACCCGTTTATGGAAAGGGATATTTAATATTTTTTCTGGACTTAAAAACAATCGGTGGACGATTAGGTTCCCACTGTTTGGTGATACTTCTATAACGCTTCGTTCAAAGTCGACAACATCTTGAATGTTGTTTAAAGCTAATATGTATCGCTCAGTGATTTCTCCGTCTTTAGTCAATAAGGATGCCGGATAAAACTCAACGCCATAAGGGTCAAAACTCATTACAAGTTCTGCAAGTTCTTTCGAAACACATATGTCGCCATTATCCGATATCGGGTGAACCATGGAGGAAGTTATGTTTTTGTCCTCCCATCTTATTGGATTCTCCGAACTCGTTGGGTGAAAATTATTTGTACTATATAGAAACTCTCGGTCATCCACACTTTGGAATGCCGATGAACTTCTCATAAAGTCCTCAGAGATTACCGAAAATTCCATCTTATACCTCTTTATTATTTGGTAATTATCTGGCTTTGCTCTCTTACACTCATCAGGCGATATTTTCCAGGTATATAGCTAAATGCATCTACCGTTTCTTGTTCAGGAACTCGCTTTTTGAGCTTAAAGAGTGATCTAAAGCGCTTTGTGTAATGCGTATGCCGGACACCTTTTTTAATACAACGCACACACCCTTTATCACCCTCTTCCATTAGTTTCCCTTTACTTATTAACAAAAGGTCAAAACTTGCTATATCACCGAGGATTTCAATAGAAACATCATCTATTGTATCAATATAGCTTTTAGGTAACGTGTCACAATTGATTGATTTGAGCCTTAAAGCCAATTTTTTAGCAACAACTTTATGGTATCCGAGTGCACCATTAAGTGATTGAACATCTTCTATAACGGACTCTTCAGTAATATTTTTTCTCGGCTCTCTTTTTAATCTCGCTGATTTGTTTGCTCCTTTCAAGTAGGTGCGAAATTAACTATATAGTTTCTCGCACTCTTCATCCGGGATTTCTTTGGGCTTAGCTGTACTTATCTAAAACGAAGTCGTAATCAAGACCTCGTTTGTGATTGGAGCGATGAACATGTGTTTCTACTTGGCAAGCAGTAAATCAGGCTCAACTGGCCCTATTGACTTAGCGCTTTGTTGGAACGGGAAACTAGTAATGTCCTGCTTTGTTAGTACATGATATTGTTCTTTCATCTTAAGCCTCAAAACTTTGGAGCAAGGTCATCAGTGCTAATCTTAGCTTTTCTCAAAGAGTCAAATTCTGCCATAAAGTCAATCACATCAAACAATTCTTCACAAAAAAACATCGCCGTTTCAGCACCTTTTACTCGAAATGCTACTCTATTAGATAACGGAATTTGCTTTAACTTTTCTTCAGAAATAAATAATTCGTGGACTATCAGTTCACCGCTTCTTGGAGAGATTTCGATATCTGAACGCTCTTCATCTAGTACATCTATAATATTATTGATAGCTAAAATGTATCGATTCTGTACTTCTCCATCCTCCAACTTCAGCTGAGAAGGATAATATTCAATACCAAAAGGGTCGAAACTCATTAAGATTTCAGCAAATAGACGACTTACCGATAAATCACCACAATCAACTATCGGTCCAACGTTTTTTATACTTCCTCCTTCACTATCCGCCCACACAACAGGGTTTATCGATGAAGTTGGATGATAATGGTTTGTACTGTACAACAACTCTCTGTTATCTACAGAAGCAAAGTTAACACTTGAAGAGAAGTAGTGTTCGGAGATCAATGAAAAATACATATATACCCTACTTTATTTTTTCCAGCGACGACTACTATAGAAAAATGCTTTTACTTCTATAGTACTGGGAGCATTATCTTAGCTATTAAAATGGTTTATTTTCCTACCTTTAGACTCCATCTTGTAACAAATGAAAAAGCGCCTTTCGGCGCTTTCTATACATCTCTTACCCAAACGTCTTTAACGTCTTTTTTAAGAAGGTCAATCACACTCTGGTGAATAAACACTAAACCAAAGTCTTCTTCTAGCTTAAATATTAATCGTTCTTCTAAAGGAACATTGTCTAGTTTAGAAAAATCAAACTCTGTTGATTCAATGTCTAGCCAGTTTAACTTGCCGTATTGTTTTTCTTTGTCCGTCAATTTATAAGTTTGATGGATGTAAGGCATACGATAATCTTCATAAACTTTAATTTGATCATCTGTTGGTTGGCTTGGAGAACAATCGACACGAGCATCTAACCACTCTACTCCGTGTACGACCAGTTTCTCCACTTTTGACGCAATATCGCTGATGATAAATAGCTTTGGAGAAAAGGTCATTTCCAAAAGCAGATCAGGCTCTACCGGCACTATTGGCTTAGGGCTTTGTTGGAATGGGAAGTCAGTCAAAGATTGTTTAGATAAAACTATGTAGTTAGTCATTATTCTATTTACCTACTTACACTAGACTCGGGGCGTCTCTTCGGATGTATCAAATGAAAAGGCAACGATACTAGTACTTATTTTACCCTCCTCATCTAAACGGACAAGCGCTTCAAACAACTCGATTGAGAAGAACGTTTTTGTCATTCCGACAGGTTTAAAAACGTGCCTCTTGCTATCCGGAAGTTCCTTAATCTTTTCATCAGATAAGTAAAAACGGGTAGTTACGTCAGTCACTTTTATGCTTTTATCATAATCAACGACATCTACTAAGTTATCTACTGCTATTATGTAGCGCTCAGTTAACACTCCGTCTCCGGAACAGGTTAATTTTGCGGGATAAACTTCAACACCGTATGGGTCGAAACTCATAATTAGTTCAGCAATAGGCTTAGTGACATTAAAAGCACCACCTCTGATTAAATCTAATGCTTCAATTTCATAGATATCATCATCTTTCCACACAATCTCACTTATACAAGAAGTGGGAGTGAAATCATTATCATCATAGAAAGACGACCGACTATCAACGGCAGTAAATAATGATTCACCCTCGTTAAAGTCCTCATTTATGTATGCTATTTCCATCTTAAACCTATAATTTACTAGCAACCTTTAGATAATTGAACTTAAGGGCTTTCTTATAAAAAAGTCCACTCCATATTTCTTCTATCTCCGGCCAAGTCGTATTTTTGTGTGTTCTTTGCTGACAATCTGAGCTTCTACAACCATTTCCTTTTGGAGAAAAGTCATCTCCTGTATTGTGAAGCAATATCGTAAATTCACTTATCATGTCACAAATTCTTTCCGAAAGATCATTCAGTTCTTTTCGATATACAGGAGGTGGCATTTCACAGTGTAGCTTTTCCAACGTCTCTAGCAATTCTTGCTTTACAAACTTATGATAGGCTTTAGAAGGATATGCTTTAATCTTATTTTTGTCTCTGTTCAGCATACTAGCCCTCTTCATTGGATTCCCCCCATTTAACATCGAGGTAGGCTTTGAATTAGAGTACACTTGTTCATCACTCTTAAGATTCAGTTTACTTACTGTATTTCTACCCGTATGACCACTAGAATGCCAAGGCAAACGATACTTGCACGCAACCTTTTTAGCAGTACCTTTGTCACTGCTGGGAAGTATTACTATATTGTCTAAACTGTTCCAACTGTATTCTTTGTTTCGCATCTGTTCTGTTCGCTGAGTTGATAGCTTTTCGAACAAATTAAAGCTAATCAGATGATGTCCAGTAAGAGGACAATCACATTTTTCAGCTAATATATGATTGGCCTTTAATAATGCTTCACCAGAAACATGTCGAGAAAAACCGTTATTGCTCATACTCATTTTTTCCTTCCTGGAAGGACACATTTTTTCTTATGTCGTTTATCGGCAATTGCCCGCTTACACACTCTACAACGAACTGTTTTAGTCCCTTTCTCCTCATTTGCCTTCGCAGAGTTCTTTCCTGACTGAGCAGACTCACCGGTATTATGTTTTACTTTTGCTGGATACGTTTTCTCGCCCTTACCTAAGATGCGAGCAAAAAGATCATCAAACTCGCCCATCGCTTCTTTAAGCTTATCCGGTACCATCTTATCGATGATTTTTACCTCATCCGCTAGCTTCAAGAAATACGCACCAAGCTCATCTGCGCCCATTCTGTTTGCGTATGAAGCCAACTCAGTTGCCACTTCAATACAAGGTTTTAGAACATCGCTAACAATCTGGCTGGTTTGCTTGGCGTAATCCATCCAATCTAACGTACGCAAGAATTTTTCTGGATCGCCTTTACCCATGCCTCTTAAAACAGCTAACAAAGTATCTTTTGATGTTCCTTTACCGCCTTTTAGCGCAACTTTACACGTACCTTTTACTGCACTACCAAATGTAGGAACACAGCCGACAAGGGTAAGTGAAAGCGCTAACCAGTTTTCAGGCTTATCGCGCTCTTCTTCAGTCAACAAAGTCATAATGTTCGCAGATAAATCGCGCACGTCAGCGGCTTGGTCTACAACAGGAATCATTGTCAGCGCCGTATTGGCGATGATCTGCTCAACGGAAGCATCATCGTTGAAATCACCAAGAATCACGCCCCAAATCCAACTGGCGGCACCAGACATTCGCGTCCAAGCATTTTCCCAGAAGCCAACTTCACCTTTCTTTGTTTCTTCAATGATCAGTTGAGCGTTCGCACTTGCATTAAAGTTTGGATTGGTCTTCGTTGGGACATTCGGCATAAAGTCTCGGCTGTCCTCGCCGTACTCTATGGCAAACTCACCCGGAGCAACGCCACCGACCGAAGCCTTACCGTTGTTGTCTAGTGTTCCTTCAAATACGGCGCCAGATTGATCTGTGAGAGTGTAAGTTGCGCCTTGAACGGGTTCACCGTCTGAGTAAGAGAGGTACAAATCAACCGTATACGTCCCTTCCTGATCTTCCGTAACAGAAACCGATGGGTTTTGTGCGCCACCCAAACACATAGTGTTGGCTTTGTTCATGGTCATTTGGTCAGACAGACGACATACGCCCTTGCCTTCAAACTTAACCGTTGGTGAGGCTGAAATGAATTTTGCTTCGGCTTCTATGGTGCCGGATGCGACGCCTTTTTTATCGCCGCCCGCATCACCGGTACTTTTTGAAAACGTACTGCCTTTAATTGCGACACTGTTGCCGCCATCCATCGAGATAGTCGTAGTGCCACCAGCAAGATCTGCTGATTTGGCATTGTTGCCATAAGGGATAGGAACGATCGGCTTGCCGACCTTCGTTAAACAAACATCTGGGAGCGTTGCATTCGCTTCACCACCTGAGCCTTTATGAACTATCGAAAGTCCATTTGCACCAACTGTTACGCCCATAACCAATCCATTTGAATTTTGTTGATTGAATAATAAAAGAGATCGCATATTGCAATCTCTCTAAATGACTAGTGAATTTCACTAAACCGCTAGTGAAACTCACGATAAAGCTTAAAACTGGCAGAAGATCTCATTTCGAGATCTTCTGTTTATCGATACACTTCAAGCAATTGCTGGAACTTTAAATCTATAACGATGTAGGTCGCGGCATACATGATTGCGAAGGTAATCGCACTGATGCCTAAAATCAGTTTGGGTGAAATCACCCTTTTTAACGGTTTCTTGAGGTATTTAGCCTTAAGGTTAACGAGAGAGACTTTCTCTTGCTCTGCCAAACGCTCATCACGTACTAAGCGATAAATGGTATTGCCAATTTCTGCGAGCTTTTCGTTACCGCGTTCTTCACGGCCGTATTTGCCCTGAAAGCCAAGTTGAAGCAGCAAATACAGAAACTCGATAACGTGACGATATTTGCGTGGGTCTGCTTTTAAGCGCTCGAGAATAACGAAGAACTTATCACCGCCGGAGGTTTCGTTGTGGAACTCTGACAACAAACTGTTCTGGCTCCAATGGCTATTAGCGCCCCACTCTTGTCGGCAAACCGATTCATCAATCGCAGCACACAAACAGTATCGGATGACCAAAATGGATGCGCGATCCAATTCCATTTCATTGAGCTTACGTTCACCTTTTCTTATCTCGCGAGCCACTTGTTCACGAAACGGCATTGGGTCATCAAGCCAAGGAATTGAGGACATACAAGACAAACTGGCGATCAACCATGAGAACTGATCGACCAAAGGATTGATGCCCATGTTTTCGATGTTTAAGTCTTGTACCGCGATGTTACGAGATAAGTCAGGCGCTGGCATCACCTCCATCGGTTTGCCAGGCTCTGGTTGGAATAAGACTACGGTGACGTCGGTTTCTGCATAACTCATAGACGAACAGCCCATAGTTGCAACGACAAGTTAGCAAAGTCGCCGGCTACGTGAACCGCTATCGCAGCAGTGTTTTTCAGTGCCGCCCACTCTTCACCTGTCTTATCCAGTTCGAAATAGGTGTAGCCAGCGTGGTAAGGCAATGCACGAGGTACAACTGGCATTGGTTTTATCTCGATACCTGGCAGTTGAAGGTTAATCAAGTCACGAATGTTATCGATAGAACCGATCTTCGTTTGACTAACAAACTGGGTATGAAGCACATCCAAAGTAACATCGGCTTTGACCGCAAGAATAAAGGTTGTTGCATCAATAATCTTGCTGTCTGGAATCGCTGCCGTTCTAATGCCGTAGTTTTGGTCTCTCAACGTGAGTGGCATTGCACGCTGCTCAGACATCACACTTAATGTCATCTTCGCACTATCAAGGGTTCGCGATAGACAGTTGGTCAAATCGCCGTGATTGTACTTGGTAAACTCAACTGGTCGACGAGATGCCGAACACAAAGTTGAAAGCTCTCCTTCTGCTTGAAGAAGAATGCGGTAAAACGATTCAGGATGAACGCCTTCTGCACTCGCAAAATGCCAGAATAATGGCTCGTATCGGTTTAAAGCTTGGAGCAGCATGAAATCAGAAACTGAAGATACGCCTTGTTGGTCGACAACACCTAGTCGTTGAACGATAGACTCTGCACGGTGTTTCAGCATAGAAGCAAACTCGGTTGCGAACTTGTTCAGTACGGTCGAAGCATGGATATCAATACAAGTCGGAATAAAGCTCTCATCTAGGATAACACTGCCGTCTGGCTTCACTTCTGAAATCTTTAGAATTGGGATCGATGTGTACGCACTCTTGTCTTCGTGGTCGTACATCAAGCAAAAGTTAAGCTTACCGACTACGATGTTTGCCATGTCTTCCGAATCATAGCAAGCGTCAACCGCTTCTTGCGATTCCATCGTGTAACGTGCGCCGTCTTTCTTGGTGCCGAATAGCTCTGAACGTTCAGAAGGTAACGGACAGCAAAGGTAAACCACTTTATCGGCAATCGAAGGATCAACGTCTTTTACTTCTGGCAGTTCAGCGAGCAGTGGCAGATCAAAAGGGGTTCGGTCTTGAAGAATGCCTTCAGCGCGAGTAATACCAATTTTACCCAACGCCAGCAGTTGCGAGTTAATATCTAAACGCTTAATTCCCCAATGTAGAGGCGATGCATTGGCGCTCAGCATACTCGATAGTTTACTTTGTGAACGATCGAGTTGCTGAAAGTGCTGCGGCTTCATGAACATTCCATCTTGCCAAACAACTGGATTGTATAAAGACATGCTTTTATTCCTTAAAAGTAAACTTGTTCAATGCCGCGAGTGTTGTCAGAAATTAACTCACTGCCTTCTAACTTAAGTTTGATGTAGTACTCACTCTTCTCTTCAATCACTTCAACTTTGCGCCAAGAAGAGCCATCAATATCGCGAAACGCTACCGAAAATCCGACAGCGCGAGTGGCAGGGTCAAGCTCCAAAAATTCATGGATTTTGTCACCCGGTTGCATTTGGTATTCGTAACGTTTGATGTATTCATCGCCTAACGACGCTTTGTCGTTTTCAAACAGTGCGAAGAAATCTAAGCTGCGAAATAGCACTGGTGATGTCAGTTCATGAACACGCAAAATAACTGGGGAGGATTGACCACCTTCACGAACATTAAGCACAGAAGATGCCTCAATCACTAATTCGACTGAGGACGTTTCGGGTGTAATTCCCGTTGACTCTTTAAATTGGTCCCACATGGAACAACCGGATAGCAAAGCACATCCGAGCAACATCGCAATACTACGCATGACTTCCCTTAATCGCTTTGGTGTAGTTTTTCTTGATCAGACCTTTCAATGACATCTCATTCATCTGGCGACGGTTATTGGCGTAAAACTCCACATATTCACCCCACAACTTTGATTTAGTGGTGAACATAGATTTACTTGCCACATCGCTTGCAAACGTGACAGGGTCATTCGTCTCTGACTGCTCGATCAGCAACTCATTGAGTGCCTTATTAAAAATAATTTGATGGTCGTTGAGCTCATCCAACATTTGCTCTACCAATTCGTTAGGAGATAGAAGGTTCTGGCTGTTTAGCGTCAACATCAGTTCCGCAAGATTCGAATCCGCTTCACTTAATCCCTGTTCACCTTTAAGTGATTCCACCTCATGAAGGTCTTTTTGCAAATTGTCGATACACAGACGAAGACACGTTCCCATTTGCTTAAACAGCAAGGCTTCGTCGCTGATCAAATCTGGATTACTGATCCCTAAACCTTCGTAGAAGGCTTTACTAATGTCAGAGGAAGCGCCTTCTTTCTCTGGGTTCAACGATTCATTGCCAACAAAGCCCACTTTCGTTTCTGTAGTTTTCACTTCTTGTTGAGACGATTGTGTCGAAGGAATAAAGGCTTGTGTTACCTCTTCCCACTTGTGACCGGCAGGCTCTGATCTTTGTGGAGACGGCTGAATTGAGGGATTAGCGCGTTGCTCGAATGGTTGCGAACCAGACTGATGGATTTCAGGTCGCCCCCTCTCTGCTTGAGATGCAAGAGGTTCGGAGTTGGCAAAATCCTCTGGGATAACTGTGCGATTTTGAGCGGACACTATTTCTGGTCCAACTGATGCCTGGCTCGTCTCTGTACCTGCCATCCAATCTTCTGGAATCAAATTAGGGATATCAAATTCTGAGTGAATGCTAAAGCTATCATCAACAACTTGTCGTGTATTTCCGATTGGTTTGGAATGAGAAGCATCTGGCTTTTCGACGTCCCGAATAAGATGGTCGTCGTCGCGTTGCATCGAAAACTTCAGGTGAGCGATCGGGTCATCACTGTCCACATCGTCTTGTTTTGTTTCCATGAACAAATCTTCCAATGCACCGACTTTTTCCTCTTCCTCGACCACAGCCTCGCCAAGATTAACAAGAGGGTCATTGGAAACACGCTCTGGAGCAATATCCGCAGCAATGTCTTGAGCAGCCGAAACATGCTCCAATGCCACACCAATCTCGTATTGACCAAGAGAAATCACATCACCGTCCACAATCGAAACCGGCTGGTTCTTGAGGATCTTGTTACCGTTGACCATAGTGCCATTTGTAGACACATCACTGATGTAAAAAGTGTCTCCGTATACGCTGACCAAGCAGTGTGTACCAGAAATAAAACGGTTGTGATCTGTCAAAGCGAGAGTACAGCTTGGCGCTCTACCTACTGAACCGCCACCTTCTGGCATTTCAATATGCTTGGCACCCGTGTATTCCTCTGGACATTTTGAAATGAATAGGACTAGCTGATGTGTTTGCATTGCTAAACCTTAAAATAGTAAAGAGACAGAAAGCTCTACCCCACCAACTCCGTCATTGACTACCGGAAGAATGTAGGAAGCTTGAGGAATAATCTGAATATGTGCATCTGGGTTACTGCCCAGTTTGATTGCAGTGCCGAGAGTAACAACTGCACCAAGTTCGAATTGGTCGATGTCATCAATACTTTCGTAACGAAAGCCATCCGAGTCTACTTTCCAGCGATTCGAATACTGCGAGTAACCAAGAGAAAGCCCGGCGCCAACGTATGGAGTAAAGATACTCCAAGAGCTCAGTGCGTATTGAGGAACGACACGAAGCTCATAGTTTGTGACCTCTTGGTAAATCCCATTTGAAGGAGCGTCAACATCCTCTGTAAGGTAATTAAGACCAAGCCACCAGCGCCAGCGGTTGTTGTTTTCGTCGATCGGACGTGTGTGCACAAGACCATACCGCAACGTATCTACGTCTCCGCTAGAACCTTCGTCATAGTCAATGCTCTCAATCGTAAGCATACTGACCGAGCCACCATACCGCTCACCTTTCGCGACAGCAAAAGTAGAGAACAAACACATGGCTGAGATTAGCCCAACTTGACTTGGTTTTAGCATTTCATCCCTCTTGGAAAACCTAGTAATAATATTCAGGGACGAAAGATATCAAGTCTCTTTTCTTTTTCAATATGGTTAAAAATAGCCCCATTAAATAAGGCAAATTACCTATAAATAAAAGCAATATAACTACTGATATATTCATAAAATCGGCAAAGGTTATTTGTACAGATATTGTGGTCACAATCAAAACAACTAAATTAGCGCGCTCTTAATTAGAAAACCCACTATCATCTAGATTCAGAAATGTTAAACAAATGATTAGTTTTCGATATTGAGACACTTTCGAGACCGACATTGTCTTAATTTTAATAATTTGATCTTAATTCAAAAAAATAACTTTTCTCATAACTACGCTTAATATTAGGAAATCCATTAATTTCATTTTTTGTCTCAACAATTGGAATATACATCACTAAAGCTAATACCAAACAAATCAACATAACCGACTTTTTTTGTGAAGGAACATCACACTAAGTTAATTTATATTGATTTAGATATTATTTAAGATTCAAATTCTTTCTTTTGCCTATAAAATCCCTCAAAAAAAAGATGATAGCAGTGCATTTATAATTAAATGGTCAACTTCTGCCTTCCATATAATCAGTTGGAATTAAAAAAATATGTTTTTCAGCGACTTCACTCGAAGACCGATCGATGAAAGTAACCCTAGTGGATCAAATCCTAATGGCTTAGATGATTTTGACGAAATAAAGCGTCAAATAAATAACTTAAATAAAGTAACCGGAAGAGTCTCATGGAAGACTGTTCAGACTCTGTCAAAGAAGATTCTTAGCACTCAAGGTAAAGACTTTCGATGTAGCTGTTACTTTACGGTAGCCGCCACCCACAACGATGGCTTAAAAGGCTTAGTTGAGGGTTTGAACTCGTTGCTTGATTTGTGTGTCGTGTATTGGTACACCGCCTACCCTGAACACGCAAAGGCTAATGCTCGTATCAGTGCCATCGAATGGATGGTTGAATACACCGAGAAACGAATCAAAAAACAACGAGTTTTACCAGAAGAACTTCCTCTCATCGAAGCGGCACATCAATTATGTTTACGCATCGAGGAAGAGTTGCGTCTTCACTATGGCATTAAGGCTCCATCTTTTGGTCGTATTCGTCGTATCTTGAATCAATGGATTGAAGAGATTAAGGAAGCGAAAGCCAAAGAAGTCATGGCATTAGAAGCGAAGCAAACTAAGCCAGAGCCGCCTAAACCGGTCGCTGGAATTAAAGTTGATATCGCACCACCACCGAAGACCAATGCGAAACATATACCACCAGCTCAAGAGCCTGAAACATCCAAATCAAGCCGCGTTGTGCTGCTCTCCGTGGTTGGACTACTGGGTGCGGCTTTGGCTTCTCACTTTATTTATAAGCAACATCAGTTTCAGACACTAAAAGTTGAGATTGAGCATGCCTCTTTGACAGAGCTGACGAACATCGTCGGCTCATTTAGCGTTGAAAACAAAGATCACTCCCTCTCTTTACGTTCAGCAACGATAGAACGATTAGATACGTTGATGACGGATTGGACGCTCGATCCTGTAAAAGTAAGCAGAGTAAATACGATTGATGAGCTCACTCATGAATTGACGGAAATCTACCCTGACTCATCTTCGGCTCAACAACTTCGTGAGAATTTTTTAGATCAACGTTCTCGTTTCGAAAATGAATTCGATGTCATATACAAACGCTTTACCTATGCTAGGACGGTATTCGCTAATGTCGCTAATCAGAATTCAGATAAAGACTCTAAGAAGGCGTATGAGTATAGCAATTCGCTATTTCCCCTTCTGGGTCGAATAGAGTTTGCAGAAAAAAATGCGCAGCAAAAGGAAATTGAGCGCTCCCTCCTTTTACTGAACACCTACCTATATAAGATTAATCAGTTAAAAACTGCGTCAAACGACAATAAATAACAATACAAGTAAAGAAGTTATAGGCTTATGTTCAAACAAAAAATACTAAGAAACCCGATCGTGGTTTCTACCATAGTGGCTTTAATCTTGGCTGTAATATTTGCAGCAGTATATTTATTCTTACTCGAAGATGCAGATAAGCTTTATCTATGGATTGGTCTAGGAGTCATTGCTACCTTTTATCTTATATTCCAGTTTTCACTGTGGCTTAAGAAAAAGAACAACTCAAAAGCACAACGTTTAGAAACCGAAGAAGAGGCGCTTTCAATGGTGATTCGCCCTCTTCTTTCTAACGCTGGAAAAAAGCCAATTTATCTAATGATTGGTAATAAAGGTTCTGGACGACGCCAATTTTTGTTTAATTCCAGTGCGATTAAACCGATGGACCGTTCTCGTACGGCAAAAAATGACTTCTTTGAATGGTATGAGTCTGACAGTGCCGTTTATGTCAAACCAGACCAACGCCTCGTATTTCAAGAGGTATCCAGTAGCGACGCATCACTGTGGAATACATTCGTTGATGAAGTTATTCGTCATCGCCCAAGAAAACCATTTTCTGGATGTCTATTCTTTACAGACTTTGAATTCATGATCGTTTCAGAATCAGAACAAAAAGACTACACGATTACTGCCCTGTTGCAGAGACTAAGCTCTATCAGCGAGAAAACGTCTTCAGCACTGCCTGTTTACATGATGATGTCTAAGCTTGATAAGCTAGATGGTTTCAAAGAATACGTTCATTTCAGTTCTCTTAAGACTCGAGTAGAGTTTCTTTCCATTCCTTTAAAAGAAGCGAAAGGCGTAATCACTGAGTACTATCGTGACGGATTCCGTAACTTAGTGAAAGTGCTGGAAACGAATGCGTTAGACGCATCCGCAAACTCAGCGGATATCGACGAAAAACAAGCCATTCTTGCTTTCCCAAAACAGTTTGAACTTTGCCAAGCAGAAATTAGTTATGTACTTGAACGCCTTTGTGATGCAAACAGTGGTGTTTACTCTCTCGATATTCGTGAGATCTTCTTCTGTTCTAGCTTGCAAGGCGGTCGTAAGTACAACTTGTTGGCGAAAAGCTGCAGCAATTACTTCAATTTGCCGATCATTGCTTCTGAGCACACACAACTTACAGAAACCCCTTACTTCTCTCGTTTCTTGATTGATTCTCAGATCTTACCGGAGAGCGACTTTGCGGGAGAAAACAAAACGTATCTGCGCTTGATTCAGCGCCAAAGCCATTTAGCTATGCTGGCATCAGTTATTCTATTAGCTGGCGGCGGCTATTTCTTTGTCACAACACTAGATAGCAACTTGCGTGTGATTAACCAACTGCTCGGCATTGACGACAAAGGGCAGGTAGAACAAGAAGCAAGCTTTAATCAGCTATTAGTGAGTGCGACTCGTGCAATTCAACCTTCATACAGCGCATGGTTAGAAGGTTCTCGTGCGCTTGATGAAGAAGTACTCCCTTTGAACATCAGCCGCTTGGACCAAACGACAAGACTGGCCTACGAAGCACTGCTCAAAGAAGTCTCACAACAGCTCATGCCAGTTGTTGAGAAAGGCTACCGTCTGGAACTGACTCATAATCAGCACGACATTACTGCGACACTGCCTTTACTCAAAGGCTACTTAATGCTGAATGATCCATCCAAGCGCGATATTCAATTCCTACGTCGTCAGACGCTACAAACACTGAACGATTTGAGTGACAAACCAGATGTTGTGAATCAGGCAATGCGTTACTTGGATGCTTATTTCCGTACCCAGTTTGCCCCTGTCGACATCAACATGGACATTGTTCGCGCTACTCGACGCTCATTGCTTGCTCACTCTAACGTAGATCTTGTTTATGCTGGTATATTGAACCAAGCAGATGCCATCGACCTTGGTACGCTCGATCTTCAACGCGCGGTTGGCTTCGAATTCAATAACGTTTTCAACGAACCACTCGACGATAACCGCTTGGTCATCGATAAGGTTTACACTTCAACAGGCTTTAGTACCTTCTATCGCCCTCGTGTGGATTTGATGTCACAACAAGTGATCAGTGACAACTGGGTTCTTGGTTTATCTAACCATGTGATCCCTACGAAACAAGAACAAGAAGCGTTCAAAACTCAGGTCCGTAAGAAGTACACCGATGACTACATCAACTACTGGCGTAATGCGCTGAGTGAACTGAAAGTCCACCATTACAACAATGTCGGTGATCTAACCAATGCTATCGACTTAATTTCAGGTCCATCTTCGCCGATGACCACAGTGTTAAAGCAAGTCTACGCCAACACTCAGTTCTCCCCTGTCGGCGAGAAGAATGCATTGATTGCCAAAGTAAACCCGAAACTGGCAGAAGCAGCAGACTCGGCATCAGAAGCGGTAGAAGAAGCAGTGAAGCCTGACTACTTGTTAATGAAGCGTGTCGAACAAGCCTTCCACCTGTTGAACCAACTTCAAGTCAGTGAAACACCTAACTCCCCTACTCCGTGGGATGAAACGATTGCAGCATTAAGCCGTGTTCGTACTTATATGAAAGACATTGCTGATGCGCCAGACCCGCAAATGGCTGCACTTGCTGCAGCCCAGCACCGAATGAACAGCACTGAAGCCGATCCATTGATTAAACTTAAGCAGATTGCTCAGAAATCGCCAGAGCCAGTGCGCAGTTGGTTACTTGATGTCGTTCAGCAAAGCTGGTCAGTGATGATCAAAGAATCAGCAAAAGGCATTCAAACCCAATGGTACAGCGAGATTTACACCAAGTTTAAAGAGCTAGGGCTTGGTAAATACCCATTTGATCTGAACGCGACAGAGGAGATCTCAATTGAAGACTTCGAGCTGTTGTTCGCATCAGGTGGTTTATTAGACACGTTTATTCAGAAGAACTTCGCACCGTTCTACGATACTAACTTGTGGACACCAAAACAGGTAGATGGCGAAACCATGCCTCTTTCTCCTGCCCTATTGGTGCAATTGCGCAACTACAACGTTATCCGCGATACGTTAATCAATAAGAGTACAAACCGAGTTTACATCCCGTTCAGTGCGAAAGTACTAGACCTTGATTCCAGTGCTATCAGAGCCAGTCTGAAAATTTCAGACACTGATATCAACTACTACCATGGTCCGAGCCGAATTCGTGAAATGGAGTGGCCGCCGCAGAACGGTGACTTCAATATAAGAATCACGATCCAAGATGTGACAGACGAAGGCAAACAACACGTTCTAAATAAGAGTGGTCAGTGGGCGATATACAGATTGCTAGGTGATTCGACCCTGACAAACACTCATAACGGTAGCTTCGTCAGTGACATAAAAGTGTCAGGAAGGGATTTGAGCCTTCGTATCACCCCTTTGACACAGAAAAACCCATTCACTCTAGCTGAGCTGTATAACTTTACACTCCCAGAGTCGATTTAATAACAATATAAAAACCAGAATAGGCAGAACACATGATTTCAAACATGACTTTACAAGGCTTAGACAAGTTAGATCGTAAAATACTTTCCAGTCTGTTATCTAACGGGCGAGAGTCGATTGCGAATCTATCTCGAAATATCGGTTTATCTCGTACTGCTGTTGCAGAAAGAATTAATAGATTGGAAAAAACGGGGATTATAAAAGGCTACACTGCACAAATCCGCGTTGAAAATGAAGGTCGCAAAGCTGCCAGCTACCTGCTGATTTCTTGCGAAAAGGGCAAAAAAAACGACGTAACAAATGCCCTTAAAGAAATTCCAGAGGTACGACTGACAAGCGTTGTAGGTGGTAGCTTCGATATTATCGCGCTTATAGAAGCACCAGACCTTCAGTCTATTCACCATCTATGTAATGAGATTGAATCTTTTAGCGGTATTCAGAAGCTCGACACGACGGTTGTTCTTCATCAACCAATCAGCCGATAAGTTTTTGGTTCCCGCCAAATATTCTATACAGACGAAAAAGCCGCGAACAACTCGCGGCTTTATTGTAACTGGCGTTTTCCCCATCATAAGCTAAGCATTAGATGCTGCCAATCAGGCGAATCTTGGCGTCTTTGTCACCCGGATTACCAAGCCAAAATGTTTGCCCTAACTGGTTCCCTTCCCCATTCCCCAGTTGGTTTTCAGGGATAGTATCGAGGTTAACCGTTAACTTAAGATCCCAAGACATCGGGTCACGCAAAATAAAACGCATCAAACCTACTAAGGTTTTATGTAACTCACCATCGTAAGAAAACTGCTTAAAAGTTTCAAAATCAATGTTGTCGATGCACAAATTAAACTTACCGTTTAAGTCTGCAATGCTTTGCCCTAAATGTAAGCTTTGACCCAACACACAATTGGAACGGTTTAGTTTGTTTCGCTGACTCTCAGCAATTTCAACACGCCTATATACCCACTCTTCGATACGGACACTAGGTAACGAAAAGTAGTGTGAAACTATACCTGAAATCAACTTAGGAGAGCGTGTGCGTGTGGACAGTTGGTTCACGTAAGAGAGAATTTTCGCTCGATCTAACTCAGCGACGTCGCAATCTTGCATTACGCCGGATAGACCAGCCAAATGCAGTATACGCCCGGAAAAAGCGTCGTTCGCACCACTTTGATACTGTACATGGTAACGGTATTTCTTCCATACGCGATACAGCAAACTGGTATAGCGATTATGGAAGAAATCAAAAAAGTCTTTTACCGGATTGTCATCTGGGTCTCGCCCTGCAAGTTTCTCAGTATAAGAAGCTGGCAGTGGTGAGCTAGAACCATGCAATCCAAGAAAGTTCGTTTCTACGCGTGAATACTGCTGCCCGTTTCTTTCCATATGAGTGATAAATTCCATATCGCTCTTTGGAAAGCAAAGGTTTGACGACACACTGAACTCGATACGTTCTTGATGAAAGTATTTGTTCTCACCGACTGCGATAAAGTTAGAATTTGGTTCAAGCTGGTAATGCTTCTCAAGCAGCAACACCGCTTGGTAGAAGCTAAACTCATTCGACTTATCAGAAAGTGTATTAATCATAGAATCGTCTGCTGCCCAATGAGGCTTGCCCAGTTGTAAACTTCCCCGGTTGCTTCATCAAACACTTCCAGCTCGGTAAAAGAGTTCACACTCGAATACAGACGAATGAACTCGTTCAGTACCGTTGCCATGAGAAACATATCGCCTTCGTTTACGAAGAATTGAGAGTTAGTAACCAACTTAAATTGATTACCACGTACTGAAACGCCTCTGAACACACGGTCGATTGGTTTCATCTCTGAAGAAATAATGCCATCAAGTCGATGAATCGACGCGCGATGTGCTTGCCTGTCTACACGAGAATGAAAGTCGTAAGTAGAGAGCAGAACTTTCAACACATCGATATTCGCTAAAGACAAATAGTTAAGCGACATATTAGCGATCAGCTGCCATTGAAGCTCGCCGTTTACCTGAGGGCTGACCGATTGGGTCGGTTTTGTGATGTTTCTAAACGTCGCATACGTTGGTGATTTATGGGTTGCATAAGTGATGTCACCTACCGACAGACGTTCGGCTAGGTCCGCGTTACTGCATTGCAGTTTCATCAATACTGTTTCGGTACCTAAATCCGCAATGTCACCATTGTGAGTATGGAACGAGATATAGCGCTCTAACCCCCTTCCGCTTACTCGCTCGCCTACCTTCGATTTGTAGAACTCTCGTTTATCACGTTGGTTGATTTGGTGCTCAAAAGACTCGAATTCGATAAGCGGTTTGCGACGGCGTTCATCTTTACTCCAGCTCTCTACTTGCTCAATCGAATACACTTCATAGTGTTCTTGGGTGCTGCTCTGCGGGCGAACTTTGTATTCATTCCGGCGGTGCTCTAAACGAATTGGATCCCCATCCTTTTGGAACAAGTTTACGGCGGGTGTGCAATGCAGCCTTAAATGTTTATCTTTAAGCACGACTTCTGATGGCAATGCGCGCTTAAAGTGGAATTTGATTTTCACCGTACTGCGCTGTGGGATGCCTTTTAGCCACTCGAGTCCTTTAATATCGAAGAACATAAACTTATCTGGCAAAGAAAAGAACTCTTGCAGCAAACGATAACCCGCAAATGAGTTTTTGCTATAAGGCAGCAGCGCCTCATCTTCTTCATGCCCTACTGGCTTAACGTATTCTGGACCAAGACGATGTTTGTAGCCGCCACCGACATCCAGTTCAACGTAATCCAAATAACGGAATAACCATAAAAACACTGTGCGAGTGATATGAATCTCACCATGCAGGTGTAGGCGCAACGTATCCAAACCG
Source organism: Vibrio sp. MMH1-50 (assembly GCF_022347645.1). Taxonomy (NCBI): domain Bacteria; kingdom Pseudomonadati; phylum Pseudomonadota; class Gammaproteobacteria; order Vibrionales; family Vibrionaceae; genus Vibrio; species Vibrio sp. MMH1-50. The sequence continues at coordinate 27,073 of NZ_JAKRGG010000013.1, read as the reverse complement.
ATGCGGGACAATTCAAGTCCATGCTCGGTTGACACCGTGACATCAATCGCCGAGCTGGTGCGACTGTTGGTTTGTTCAATGTTGGCAATCGTGATTGGGTATAGATTTACATCGTAACAAGTGCGGAAAAGGCACTGAGTACCTTCCACCTGTTCGCTTGCCATCTCTGCGCCACGTTTTACTAGGGTTTTCTCAGTAACACTGCCCGTATGTGGTTTGAGTTCACTGATACACAAAGACGGAATCGAGCGCATGTAGTGGGGCCAAAGCAACGTCATTAACGATTGTGTTAACTCTGGTAGCTCATCGTCTATCTTTTCTCGAATACGCCCGGTCAGAAAAGCAAAACCTTCAAGCAGTCGCTCGACATCTGGATCGAAGGTTCCTTCAGAGAGAAAGTGAGTTAACTTCGGGTGATATTTGGCAAACTCACTCCCCGACTCACGCAAATACGTGAGTTCATCTTGAAAGTATTTACTGTTACTCAAGTGGCACCTACTAAACGTTAAATTGACCGTCGGTTCCCATGTAGACATCGATCGACATTGGGACTTTACCGCCGTTATGGGAAACTTCGCCGTGAATACCAAAACCGAGTTGTAGTGGGTTATGGTGATCTTCACGGTAATGAACCTCGACATTCAGAAGCCTCGGCTCAAAGCGTTCTATGGTTGATGTGATGTTCTTTTGAATATGACGAACGAGGTTCGTATTGTTGGAAAGCACGTCGTTAAAATCTGGCAGCCCATAATCACTGTCTATCATCGCGTTACCAGAATGCGTGTTCAGCAAATCAGCAAGATGAGAATGAATGGACTCGATCAAATGCTTGTGAGACATCACTTTCTCGTAGCAATTCTTTGGTTCACCTAGCTCGATCCGCTCTAAAAGACGATAACCTTTTTCCATGTTCGGTCCTACGAAAAAAGCAGCCAGTCTTCACTGGCTGCTTGTTGGTTTAAGCAAAGGGCTATTGGTCTAGTTTACCAACCAGAGACAAGTCGAAGCTTGCGCCCATGTACTTAAAGTGAGGGCGCACAGACATTGATACTTTATACCAGCCTGGGTCCCCTTCTACGTCTGATACTTCAACCTTAGCAGCGCGCAGTGGACGACGACCACGAACTTCCGCTGGCGGGTTCTCCTGGTCAGAAACGTATTGACGAATCCACTTGTTCAGTTCGATTTCTAGGTCAGAACGCTCTTTCCAAGAACCGATTTGCTCGCGTTGTAGCACTTTGATGTAGTGTGCTAGACGGTTGATGATGAACATGTAAGGAAGCTGAGTTCCCAGCTTGTAGTTCATCTCTGCTTGTTTGCCTTCTGGCGTATTCGCAAACACTTTTGGTTTTTGAACTGAGTTTGCAGAGAAGAATGCTGCATTATCAGAACCTTTACGCATGGTTAGCGCAATAAAGCCCTCTTCTGCTAGCTCATACTCACGACGGTCAGAAACAAGGATCTCGGTTGGGATCTTGGTTTCGATTTGACCCATTGCTTCAAAGTTGTAAACCGGTAGGTCTTGAACTGCACCACCACTTTGAGGACCAATGATGTTAGGACACCAACGGTACTTAGCAAAAGATTCACTGATCTTAGACGCCATTGCGTACGCTGAGTTGCCCCATAGGTAGTTGTCATGGCTATCTGTCACTTGCTCATCGTAGTCAAACGCCTTAATTGGGTTATCTTCTACAGAGTAAGGCGTACGTAGCATAAAGCGAGACGTACATAGACCTAGATAACGCGCATCTTCGTGCTCACGCAGACCACGCCATTTCGCGTACTGTGGCCCTTCGAATACAGATTTAAGATCTTTTAGGTTTGGTAATTCTTCGTAGCTGTCTAAACCGAAGAATTTAGCCGATGCTGACGTGATAAATGGAGCATGAGACATTGCACCTACGTTCGCCATGTATTCCATCAGTTTGATGTCTGGCGACGACGCTGACATGTCGTAGTCACAGATTACCGCACCAACAGGTTTACCACCGAATTGACCGTATTCACGCGTGTAGATTTGTTTGTAAAGACCAGACTTCACCACTTCTGGTGCGTCTTCGAAGTCATCAAGAACTTCATCTTTCTTCGCTGAGATCAGTTCAATTTGAATGTTCTCACGGAAGTCGGTGTGGTCAACAAGGTACTTAAGACCACGCCACGTTGATTCAATCGCTTGAACTTCTTCGCTGTGAAGAATCGCATCAACCTGCTTAGACAATTTTTGGTCGATTTCAGAGATCATCAAATCAACTAAAGATTGATCTACTTTCTCTGTGTTCGAGCTGCTTAGTAGCTCACTGATGAATGCTTCTACGCCGCGTTTCGCAACGTCAAAACCTTCATCACTTGGCTTTAAACGAGTTTCGTTAAGAATGCTATCCAGAAGTGAGCCTGATTCAACTAAGGCTGCTTCTTGTTCTGGCGCTTGTGCTTCTGCAGACATGGTATCCCTTACTCTTCTTTCGCTTCTTGGTCATCGCCAATGCTTAGTTCATCCAACAGTTTCTTTCTCGCTTCTTCATCTTGAAGAACCGATGCAATCTTCTTACGGAACGCTGGAACGTTACCTAGAGGACCTTTAAGTGCAACTAAGGCCTCGCGAAGCTCAAGCAGGCTGTTTAGCTCTGGTACGCTTTTCGCGATCGCTTCAGGAGAGAAGTCCTTCATGTTTTGGAACGTCAAATCAACGCCGATTTGACCACCTTCTTCATCAGAAAGACGGTTTTCAACGTTAACTTTAACGTTTGGAGACATGCCTTCTAGCACTTCGTTAAAGTTGTCTTTATCGATATTGATTGGAGTACGTTCTTCGATTGGTGTCTCATCTGCACGTGCAGTAAAATCACCAACAACCATCATGCTCAGCGGCAGCTCTACGTCATCTTGCGTATCACCAGTTGCTGGAACATAACGGATATTAATTCGCTCTTTAGGAGCCACCGAGCCGTCACGTGACATAATTAGTTCCTTATTTAACTCTTTAATTAGTCATAAATTGCTTTCCACTCTTCATACTTCTCAGGCAAAAGGTCCTTACTTCTGAATAACTGATGGAGTGTTTTTCGAATCAGGTCTTCTAACTGTGACGATAAGTGGGGTTCCCAGCTCGCGAGATTAAACGCTTTTTGTACTTCCCAACCCTTCTCAAGATAAGGCAGACACAACGGGTATAATCCAACAGACTGGTAAGCTGCTATCAATTGTAAATACAGCATGAACTGTCCACGTCCCGAGCTATCCAGCTCAAGTTTGCGGGCAAGTTCAGCGGCATATTCCCCTAGATTTTCTAGAGTGATATCCTCCATCGGCAGCGAATCTTCTTCAGAAATCACAACCGTTTGAACAACGGGTTGAGAAGACGAAGAAGTTGCATCTTGAGTCGATAACCAGCTCAAGGTAGCTTCATCTGCAAATGGCAAAGAATTCTTAAATGTGAGGTACTCGATGCCCTCTAGCGAATCAACAAAACGCTTCACTTCCTGTTTCACAGCAATTGCTGCGTCATCAAAACCCAAGTTATTGAGCATCAAAGACACCAAGTAGTGACCCGTCAGCCAAAACGGCGCATCAGTTAATGTGCGCTCCAAGCGTTTGATGGTGTCGATATCGCTTTCTTGATTGGCTTTATCTCGGTATTCCGTTTGTTGATCGGACGATACCGCCAAACTCAAAGGCGTTTGATTGTTTTGATGATCAGGCAGACCGTCAATGTCATCCCACGTTAGATGACGATAAATTCGGTAAGCCAGAGGATCACTTGGGTTGGCATGAAGCATCACTTCCGCGACTTTCTTCAAGGTGCGTTTCGAAGCGGTTGGCGACGAGAAGTCCGTATCGATATCGACTTCTTTTGTGACGGCTTTCTTAACTGGTGCAGGTTTAGAAGTCTGCAAAACCGTGTTAGATGCCGTAGTTTGCACATCACTCTGCGCTGGCGTTTCTACCACTTCGGCTTTGGCAGGCTGTGCTGCTGGTGTCGCTTGTTCTATAGCTGCTGTTGCATCGTCGCTCTGATTGTCGACAGCAACTTGTTGAGACAACACATTTAACTGCGTACGAATCTCGAAGAAGTCCGCTTCCGAGTCTTGGTAGACGTCGTCGTACTGACGCTGCACATCTTCGATGGTTGAAATACAACTTGAAACTAATTCCCAAGACTGAGGGCTTTCAGCCAACTTGCTGCTCACCAACTTAAATTGATGGTTCAGCCACTCCACTGCGCCATCTCTACCTCGCTTTCGCGACGGATACAGTTCAACACCAAAACGACTTAACGCCTCACTAAGCAGCTTCAGACCTTGTTCAAAGCCTTGCAGTCCAAACTCTTCTGTTAGAGCGCGAACGAGGTAACAAATTGCTTTTAAATCTTTGCTGTGATGCTCTAGAACTTCAGTGGCATGTGTTTTTACGACGCTCCAATCTACCGTTTCACCAAACAATGAGCCGAATTTCTTTACTTCGGATTCCATCATTTCATAGCAAAATTCGTAGCGAGCATCCTCACCTACAGGTGCGGAATCAGAGATGGGAGCGAGCAAGCGTTCAATTTCAATGACTGACATTAACTTCTCCCCTCTGCTAAGTAGTCTCTCAGAGCGCGTTCAACCGCGATTGCACCACGCGCAGGACGAGAAAGTTGATGACTTTTATCAATGGAGTCTCTAGCCATGCTCTCAAGCAGGTCGGTAATTTCGCCAAATTTCTTTGGGGCATTTCGCTCAAGGTCGGATAGTGAATCGTGCAGCTTTTGCTTATCAAATACGGATTGCTCAGTGACGGTACTAAACAAAATGAACTCGCTTCGAGCAACAATGAGATCCGTCACCTTTTTGTTGAGCTCTGGCGTATTACCAAAGTAAGCTTTAGCGGCTTTAGCCTCTTCAATGGCTTTGGTATAGAAGTGATCTTTTGCGTGTGAATCGATAGACGCATTGATATTTTCCATCACTTTATTTGGCAAGACTTGGCTATAGAAATAAGCTTCAGATTGATTTAATAACCAAGCGGCTTTCATTTCTTCGTCTGCAAGCTTTGCTTCGCCATCGAGGATTAAGTTCGCAATCTGTTCGTCTTTACTTCCTGCAACAGCAGAGATCTTCATTGAATCTATCGAAGCAACATTCAAACCAGCCATCACTTTGGTCAAGGTTTTGTCTGCGTATGGGAATAATGCTCCATCATCAACGAGTTTTTCTCGCAGCGTGACCAGCTCTTTGCGTAAATCCACCAGCGTTTTTGGTAACTCATCCGCCAAAGCTTGATAAGACGTCAATTGAGTCTGATTCTTTTTGTACAACTTAGACAATTTCATTTGTTGTACTTGGTAAGCTTCACGATAAGGCGCAGTCGAAATCACGTCTTTTTCCATATCGTTAAGTGCAGTTTCAATCGCCCAAGGGGGTTGAGCCAAAAAAGAAGCCGTTTGCGCTGGTTTGATGGTGCTCACCAGTGGTGTTTCCGTTTGCGAGATAGGCTGCGACTTAACGATCGTTTTCCACTCTGGCTGATTCTGCTGGTACAAGTAGTGACCCGTTACTGCCACCACACTCAATACCAAACTCGCTTCTAGCACTTTAAAGCGACCGTAACTCGCTTTATCTTGAGGTTTACAGTGTGTCAGTAATAAATCGGCATTGCGTAAACTGCTAAAAATAGGTGCATTCGATTGTGAATCAATAGACTGAGTGTCAATACGTGCAAGTTGCTGGGCAAAGGAAATTGCCGTGTAGCCGTGCCCTCTTGGGTTATTAATCACCTGCTTAAGCAGTTTCCAAATATGGTTTGGAATTAATGCCGGACGTTTGCGATCTTTTAACTGTTTGTGCCAAGCATCACCAAAGATCGAACCAATAAATAGATGGCCAGTTAATAGCGCGAGCGAATAAACATCGTCTTGTGGTTCTGTCGTACCTGTCTCGAGATACAGGGGTGACGCATAACTCAAACTCGCTTCAGCATGAGACTCGTTTTCACCGATGTAGCGCGCGGCACCAAAGTCGATCAACTTAACGTAGTCGCCCTCACTAACAAGAACATTTGACGGCTTAATATCAAGATGGCAAATACCTCGGGTGTGCATAAACTCCAGCGCACCCGCAAGTTGGTACACTAACCAAGCAATGTGGTCGTGGCGAAAACCTTTAGAGGAATGGCGTTCCATCTTCTCTGCCAGTGATTCACCTTGAATCCACTCGTACATTAAATATGGGCGTTCGAATTCGTTACCGATCTTAATAAAATCAGCGACGCTTGGGTGCTGAGAGAGCTCTAATCTGCTTGCTTCATTGACCAACATTTTATTGGCAATATCTGGGGCGTCTTCATTGACGACTTTACAGCAGATTTGTTTTTCTGGTTGACCCTTTTTGGCGAGATGATAGACGGTCGTCCTACCATTTTTCGATAACAGTGTGTCTAGCACATCAAATTGTGAAAAAAGTACATACTCAAGCTTTGGCTTATTTTTTTGCGCCAATCTTTGCTCGTTCTGTTTCTTTTTCTCAATGGCTTTAACAACCAATTGATCAATATAACCTTTGGCTGCTCCCTGCTTATCTGACACTTTGCACTCTTTTATCGAACAAATATTATTAGGCCGAAATAATATTTGCTGAAACATCCTTGTTTCAAGGCTGGTATTTAAAACGAACGGTAAACCTATTACTTTAGTGATAATTACTAAGTTATTAGACTCATTAACTTACGCTTTCACTACATCAATTATGTTGTTTTTATCGAGTAAAGGTTCTTGAAAAGACTTCAAGGATATTACTTTAAGAATCACACTAGCATGCCAATAATTGAAGCATCCCTTTGTCGCCATTAAAATCAAACATTAATAACGATGCCGGTTGGTTAAAGTGATGATTCTTAACCGTAAACGCGATAAGCGCAAGTGACGAACAACTGCCCATCATTCCCCATAACTCATTGATAAGATTAGGTTGTTCTGGATCAATGAAGCGTTCTGCTTTAGCACCTAGAGCAAAACCATAATCTTCCGTATGCGCGCGCAGGTTTGTCATGTCTGAATAAACTTCACCAAACGAATCAAGTTTTTTACTCACTCGCTGCACAAGTCTAAACATGCCTCTTCGGTCTGCGGTATTCAATTCTGTGTCGATATAACCAAGCTGTGCTTGAGGCTTAAGTTTCAACGTTTCTAAAGTATTTCTTCTGCAAAGAATTAACCCCGCTCCCCCCTCACTCGGAATAACACCCCATGGGTTATTCGTACTCATTACCATCGCATCGTCAATAAGCTCTTGTATCGAACTCACCGTAGAGTCCACGCTAATGCACATCATGGCGTCGTATTTATCCATAGACTTCATTGCCTGTAGCACGAAGCTAGGACCGCTTGCATGCACGGCTTCAACCACAGAAAGAAAGTCAGAATAGTCACTTTCACCGAGCCACTCTTGTATCTTCACTAATGAAATTGTCGTTGGCACAGAAATAAGTAACGGAATCGGCTTCAAGGAGCGAGGTAGTTGAACCAAAAGGGAATCCAGTAAGTGAGCCGTTAGCTCACAGGTTTTTCCAAATAATTCGCTCTCTTTCGTGTATTCGATTGTGGCAAACGTAAATCGTTCAATACCGTCTTTACCAACCATTTGATCAAACCTAGCTAAGTCCGCCTTTGCCACGCTAGTAGCAACGTCCAGGTTCATTCCTGTAGGCGTCATGACTTCCATGCCTAACACGTAACGACCGGTTGAATTAGGCATGCTCGCTTACCTCTTCTAATAGGGTGATAGACGTAGAGACCAACAAATGTTCTTTGCCTTGACAGGGAAACGCGGCTGTATAAGTGATTGATACGGCTTGCTTTTCAGTATCAACGAACAAGGTATACATCGCCATATCGACCTGGTAGCTGCCGTCTTTAAAAGTGGCGGTTGCACGATACTTCTCTTTAGGAATGCGAAATGAAAGCGTGTCATCATGACAAAAGCCGCTCATCATTAAACGCTCGCCTCCATGAAGAAAACCTTTGCATTGTTGGTCGGTGGGCGCGCTTTGAAAAAAGCGCCTATCGAAGTCCAGCGGTAGCATTGGTTTGCGATTTTCAATCCAATCTTCATCAAACGTGCCAGCCAGTTTTTGGCGAGACTCAAAAAATGGGGGAATAGGTCCAAAGCCCGCCACTCGCAGATTTTTTGAAGTAGCACTCCACTCTTCTCTCGGGTAGAAAACCGAGGGCACTTTCTGCTCAAGTAACGCTTTATTGGAATCAGCGACACCACCGCCAATTCGGTTACGTAAGTCACCACCGATCGCGCAGGTGTAATCAATATCTCTTTCTATAAAGGGCGTCGGTTTACTGAGTGTGATACTCCCCCCGTGTTCAACCCACACGCGCTCTCCGTGGATAGCGAGAGTCTTATCGATATGACCATCAATCAGAACTCGGCACTCTTGGTATGTCACTGGCTTTTTCGCGTAGCTGCGCGCTTTGCCGTAAACAAGTACATCTGTGTTGTCTTTGGTATACGCAAACTCGTGGTCAACTTTCATCGCAGAGAAGCCTTCTTCGCCCAAATATTGGGGATCATCGAAGATTTCACTTTCACCTAATTCGTGCCAAACCACTCCATCGAATTGCCAAGTACGTTTAGCGACAACAACCCACACCTCATCGCCGTTTTCATCACGTTGAAAACGCCCTTTAAGTGATAGCTCTGGGTGCGCTTCAATATCCCATAACTGCATTGCCATTCCTTAAGTTGAATCGTTCGATCGCCGAAGGTGCGGCTTTTAAATTGTTAAAGTTCCAGTCTTGCTGATGGATCGGCATAGCCATATCCCATGGCACATAAGCTCTTGATTGAATACAGATTTGACGCCATAACCAATCGCGGAACATGACATCAACATTGGCATCTTGCATCGCCGCTAAAGTAGATTCGAAGCTCAATGCATAACCCATACGACTGGGTAGGTTTTGGACATACTTTTCATCTTCCACCCACTCGTTAAGCAAATCGATAATCTCTCCCCACTCATGCTCAACGCCAATGTCTTGCGGAGTCAGGGGAAGAAGTTTTCCGTAGACCACATACAATGCTTGAATCCAAACTTCGCCTTCATCTTCTTCTAAACTTTGCAAGTGATCGATGATTCTAGGTACTAGCCTGTGATCCCCACTCAGTGCAAAATCGACAGGAGCTAACGAAGAAGAAATATCAAACACTTCAAACTCTCTAAGCTCCAATAATTTTGCAAAAGTGAGTATTTGATCAGAAGGCAACTGACTCCGTTCAGTACCAAAATACTGACGGAACCAAGTGCCTCGGTCGCGTTTAGTAATCAAACGTTCAAACAGATACTGTTCGCCATTAGCATTGTCGTTGATCCATTCAATACCCTCTTCCACATCCTGCAACGCCAGTAATGGCAAAGCGATATTGGAAAGGATGATTTCCGCTTTGTGCCAACGTTTAATCAATGCAACACTCAATGCTTGGCGGACACGTAGGCACTCAAAATAATACGCGCTGGCTTTCACTTTACCTTCGATAAGTTCAGACATCACACTATCGATATGCTCTACTGGCGATTGCGTAACAATCACCATAGCGGTATGCCTGTCTAGCTCTTCGAGTAAACTCAGACCACACAAAAGGTTATCAAGCTCTGAGCCTAACTCTCCTTGAAGCATGATCCAGGTATAGATTTCTGGCTCTTGGTTTCTTAATTGATGAATCAACCCCGGTGCTAATCGATAGAACGACAAGTACACCTGCTTGAGCTCGGCAATTTGGCGCTCAATGAGCTTGAGATACTCCAATTCACGGCTTGGATAACCACGTTTATGAATTTGGACTCTTTGCCTAATTAAGAATCCGAGGCTCTCTGAGGCGATAGAAAGCTTTTCGTTGCAAAAGGTCAGCCATGTTGCTGGCAGTTGGGAAAGGTCGCTCACTGCACGTTCGGCTTTCGCCAACGCACCTTCAACGTCTTGATTGGTTATAGGTGCCTTTAGGTGCTCGACACCGATTCTTTGTCGCATCTACTTATCCATTGTTAGCGTACGAGAACGCGATAGCAGTCAACTAGTAGCAATTAGTTAGTAATGGTTAGTTAGTTATTAACAATCAGCTCGTTGTGCTCAGTTAATTGCTATCGTTCCACCTTGAATTTTTTGTGCTTTTTCTGCTTGAGAGGTGACGTACTTAGCTTTTGTGGTGATACGACCATCGCGCCCGCTATAGCGAGTTTCTGTCTCTCCGCTTTTAACGATCAGCTCCTGTTCTGTCTCAATCACCATCTTTTTGGCTCTTAATACAAATTCGTCAGAATCATCCAAAATGGAAAAGAATATGTCCGTCACGAATGGCAAGCTTAAGTCTTCGTTCAGGAATTCAATTCGACAACTTAACTGGTTATCGATGGCCATTTGTAACTCAGAACGACGAAAGCCACGCCCTAACCTTGCGGTAAGTGGCTGGTTAAATGGATTTCCATCAAAATCAACTCGAACACTGCCTGTGGATTCGTTGATGGCGACTATGGTTCCAAAGCGCGAAAAGCAAGCCGGAGTATCGGCTTGCTGTTTCGTGATGGTTTCTGTAGTAAGTGGTTGTTTTTCCATCATTAGTTAATCGCTACGTTACCACCCTTCACGACGACTTTACCGCTGCCCTCAATGGTGATTGAAGAGCCAGACAGCTTGATTGAGCCATCACTGTTCATCACTAATGAAGAGCCGCCTGTTTTCAACACAATCTTGTCACCACTGATGATTTGCGTCGCACCGTCGGCTTTGTATGATGTGTTACCTTTGACCGATACCGTTAAATTGCCGCCTACGGTTTGATTGTCATCGGCACCGATGTCCGAACTCTTAGACGCCCCTACCGTCAGGTTACTGTTTTCACCCACGTCCAAATCGTCGTTTTTACCGATCTTAGTTGTGCGGTTATCGCCAATTTCTAAATCAGAGTTATTCTTTACATACTGAGTTTCGTTGGCGTTGTAAGTGACGGTTACATCTTGCTCTACAGTCTCGGTAAATGTGCTGTTTACTTGCGTAGTCTTATGACCATCAATGGTTTCTTTGTGGTCGCCATGCACTTCGTTGGTTTGATGACGCGCTACCTTTAAGAACTCATCCTGACCGATATCGCGGTAACGGTTGTTGAGTACTTTAGTCGACATATCTTTTTGAGCATGAATGTAAACTTCTTCTTGGTTTGCTTCGTCTTCAAAACTCAGCTCGTTGTAGCCTGTCCCCTTGTGTGTTTGGGTACGAAACGTAGTACGCGTTTTGTTCTCAGGTAGCGCATAAGGAGGGAAATGCAGACCGTTGTACACAGCCCCAGTCACTAACGGACGATCTGGGTCACCCTCAAGGAACGTGACGACCACTTCATGACCAATACGCGGCAAATACACAGCCCCCCAAGTTGGCGCTGCCATCGATTGACTTACACGAATCCAACAGCTTGAGTGCTCATCGTTATCACCATAGCGATCCCAATGGAACTGAACTTTAATTCGTCCGAGTTTATCGGTGTAGATCTCCTCACCAGCAGGACCAACCACAACAGCGGTTTGTGGACCATCAACAACAGGTGCAGCCAATTTAGGCGCTCTAAATACCACATCGCGTGGAATACAAGAGAACTGGTTGTAGTAAGTGGTTGGCATACCACTCGTTTCGTCTTCATGCACCTGTGGATCTTGCCCTGTGTGCATGACAGATAACATGAGGTAGTCACGGTTGATTTCAGCGCGAGGATGTTCACTGACATTAAAGCTGTAACCAGATGCTAAACGCATCACATCACTGCTCGCTTCAACCTGTTGATTATCAACAATATGTTCAGACATCCATTCCGTCGTTCTTACCTGCCCCATCGCAGGATCCACGTAACGACCAGGGTAATCAAACTGCTTCAAGTCTTGGTCAAGATCGCCCGCATGCGTCATCTCTTGCGGGATCTTTGGTTGCTCATAGTTATAATCCGTGTACGTAACCTGACCCGTTCGCACCCGGTTAACTAACTCTAGATCGGAGATGTGCTCACGATCGGCAACGCCACCACCATCAGCATGATAAACAATCGGTCCAATGTAAGAAGCATTGATTGGCGAACTCACCAAAGGTGCAATCGCATCATTACTATCCACTATTACCATGGTGTGATTTGCATCAGTATGGTCGAAGTAGTACCACATACCGTGCTCAGCCATCATGCGCTGAACGAAATGCAAGTCCGATTCACGATATTGAAGAACGTATTCTTTGGGAGGATATATGCCTGAAAGCTCGAAGCGATAATCGGTGACAGCCCCATCATCCAGCACTTCAGTAATAATATCTTGCGCAGACTTCTGCTGGAAAATTCGACAATCTTGACGCTGAGATAAAAACCAAGCTTGCGGCACCAAAACCAATTGGTATCGAGAGAAACGGCGCCCAGTCCCCAAATAGCGAACTTCATTCACGACACCGTTAAATACACGTGCAGCACCAACACCTTGTCCATAAAGGGTTAATGTGCCCGCTTTTCGTATTAACGCATCAAAAGAGATATCTGGATCAAGTGAAAGTAATGAGAGACTGATGTGAAAAGGTTTCGAAAGCTCTTCATTCACTTGAAAACTTTCTACTCGAAATTCATGCCCACATCCAGGCACTTCAAATTTAAATTCTACGTCATTCACCATATCTTTTACCTGATACAAATAATCGGATTAGGGCCAACAATTGTTGGCCCTGAATCTTTACGCAAAGAGCAATTAAGCTTCGCGTGGAGCACGCCAGTCGTCGTTACCCGCTGTACCACAGTTTTCGTGAGTCACTTCAATTGCACGGTAAGTGAACTTAAGTACTTCTTCTGTCACACGGTCAGCGGTTGCTGCGTCTTGACAGTGGTTCATACGAGTTTGGATATCTACAAGTAGCGCATCAATCAGTTTGATTGAGTAGTAGTGCTCTTGCTTGCCTTGAACTGAAGTGCGGTAGAAACGAATCACACATTCAGGAAGTTTTTCACCAGATACTAGTGCGTTGAATAGTAGTGGAGAAGAACGGTCTTGAACTTTAGTTACAACAAGTGGGCGGTGTACACGCTGACCAGTTGGCTGACCGCTTTGTGGGTCACGTGGAACAGTTAGCACGTGATCAAGCTCTTGCACTAGGAACTCATCAACGTGAGCTTCTTGCCATGTGTTACCTACAGAGTCCGCAGAGTAAGTATCTTTTGTAATGTGACCTTGAGTTTCACCGTTGATAGACATATATGCTGGAGTTGGCATCGCTATTTCCTTTTCTAAAATCTGTTTTGTTTAATCACCAAATCGCTTATCACCGCGACTACTTGGTATATTCAAACTCCATGCCAACTAAAATAAACAATAAAATACAATAACTTACAAGAAATTAGCCATTATTTACCTATTTGTTAAGTACAATTTATTGGTTGAAAAACCAAAAAATTGGATTCAAATAATAATAAATTGTTTCGAATATAAAAAGTGGAAATAACCATATAACAACAAGACAATAAAGTTAATAAACCTAGCCTTTTAGTTATATTCACTAATAATTAATTCAAAATAACAAAGTATGATTCGCCACGATAAATATTACCACTAATACTCTCATTAAAATCACCAATAAACGCTAGTTAAAATATCTTGATAAAAAAAGAACATTGTCACTTTTAGTATAATAGCCATTACATCTTTTCCTCTAAAGAATTAAATGGTCATGATAAATATAAACCTTTCTTCATTAATTCAGCGTCTACACCCGATAGCAAAAGTTGCACTAGAAGACGCAGCTGCACTTGCAGTTTCTGAAAAAGCAAACGAAGTTCAAATTGAGCACTATTTATTGAGTCTATTAGAAAGACCAAATAGTGATTTTGACGTCTTATTAAGTCATTTTGATTGTTCAGAGAACTTATTAAGACAATCGGTTCTATCTACTCTCGATACCAACGCCAAAGGGAATGGCAGCAAACCCGTTTTTTCTGCTTTATTAATTGAATGGTTACAAGAAAGCTGGCTGGTTTCTTCTTTAGATCTGTCTGAAACACAAATCCGCTCCGGTGCTCTGCTCCTTACTCTTGTTAGCAACCCTCTACGTTACGGTCAACACGGTTACGCCTCTATCCTTGAAGCCCTAAATCCTGATAGTCTCAAACGCAACTTTGCAGAGCTAACGAGCCACTCTATCGAAGCGCAAGTCGCCACGTCAGAAAACACTCAAGCTCGTGAAGATGGCTCAGCACTGAGCAAGTTCACGACCGACTTCACTGGTAAAGCACGCAAAGGCGAAATCGATCCAGTATTCTGCCGTGACCAAGAGATCCGCCAAATTGTGGACATTCTTGCCCGTCGTCGCAAAAACAACCCTATTGCGGTTGGTGAGCCTGGCGTTGGTAAAACAGCCGTCGTTGAAGGACTAGCACTTAAGATCGTGCAAGGCGATGTGCCTGACAACCTAAAAGGTGTCGAGCTTTATGGCTTGGATATGGGACTTCTACAAGCCGGGGCAAGCGTAAAAGGTGAATTCGAGAAACGCCTAAACGCTGTATTGGATGAAGTGAAAAACTCGCCAACCCCTATCATTCTTTTCATCGATGAAGCACACACACTTGTTGGTGGTGGTAACCAAGCAGGCGGCAGCGATGCTGCAAACTTGCTAAAGCCTGCACTAGCCCGTGGTGAAGTCAAGACAATCGCAGCAACAACCTGGTCGGAATACAAAAAGTACTTCGAGAAAGATCCTGCCCTTGCGCGTCGTTTCCAACTTGTGAAACTCGACGAGCCTTCTCCGGAACAAGCAGCATTGATCATCCGTGGTTTGCGCCCTGCTTACGAAAAATCACACAATGTATATGTTCGCGATGATGCCATCACCGCAGCTGCAGCGCTCTCAGCTCGTTACATTTCGGGTCGCCAACTGCCAGATAAAGCCATTGATGTTCTAGATACAGCATGCGCACGTGTGAACATCAGCCTAAATGCCATTCCGGCGTCTGTAGAAACACTTCAACAAGAACTTGCTGCACAACAGCGCGAGCTCGAAGCCCTTGAGCGAGATGCGCTACAACAAACAGGCGATAAACACAGTCTTGCTAATATTCCAGACCTAAAACTGGCAATGGAAGCAACAAAAGAAGAATTAGCAGAACAAGAAGCACAATGGCACAAAGAGAAAGAGCAAATCGAAGAAATGATTGCACTACGTTCTCGTTTACATGAGTTAGTGTCTGGTGAAACCGACGAAGAACAGCAGATTACTGATGAAGAATCAGAACATGAGCAAGACATTTCTCCATGCGCAGAAATGGATGAAGAAGCGGTTCGCATTGCAATTTCAGCCTGCCAAGAACAGCTAGACGCAATCCGCAATGACAACCCACTGGTTCACTTTGAAGTGGGTCCAGATGAAGTCAGCCACGTGATCTCGGACTGGACTGGAATCCCAATGGGTAAGATGCTTCAAGACGAAGCAGAAACCACTCTTAAACTAAAAGAAAGCCTAACACAAAGCATCAAAGGTCAAGAATACGCTATCGATGCACTGTCTGAAGGTATCCAAACTGCAAAAGCCGGTCTAGGAAACCCAGACGCACCGACAGGTGTATTCCTGCTCGTTGGTCCAAGCGGTGTGGGTAAAACCGAAACCGCTCGTGCAATTGCCGACCAAATGTTTGGTGGTGAGCGCTTCATGACGACCATCAACATGTCTGAGTTTCAAGAGAAGCACACGGTATCTCGCCTAATCGGTTCACCTCCGGGTTATGTAGGCTACGGTGAAGGTGGCATGCTCACAGAAGCCGTTCGTCAACGTCCATACTCAGTTGTACTGCTTGATGAAGTTGAAAAAGCGGATCCAGAAGTATTGAACCTGTTCTACCAAGTGTTCGATAAAGGCACACTGAACGACGGTGAAGGTCGTACTATCGACTTCAAGAACACGCTAATCATCATGACCAGCAACCTTGCGACGCATGAGATTGAATCTTTGGTTCATCAATCAAAAGACATTGATGCCAACATCATCGCAGAGGCTATCCGCCCTACTTTGAACCAGCATTTCAAACCAGCGCTATTGGCACGTATGTCGGTACTACCATTTGTTCCGCTGTCTGATGAAGCAATGACAGAAATCATTCACCACAAGCTAAACAAAGTTTCTCAGCGTCTACAGAGCCATCATAAATTGTCTTTGAGCTACGAAGATAACTTGGTTGAGTTCGTACTTGGTAACTGTCGTCTTGCTGAAACAGGTGCGCGTAACATTGATGCGGTCATCAACCGTCAGTTATTGCCTCAGCTATCGACTCAGCTACTAGTGCATGACAAGGATGATTCACATACGCAAATCGAAGTGTCTGTCGATGAGCAAGGAACACTAACCTATGCGTTCAGCTAACCATAGCGAACTTAGCAACGCCCTACTTGCGATCAGTCAATCTTTGGCTGATCGCAGCCAGCTTACCCAAACCTTAGATGCCGTGTTGACTGCTGCGAGACAAATGACCCTCGCAAAGCACGGCATCATTTATGTTTTGGATCAGACTGGCCAGGCGTTGATTCCAAGTACCGCTCACCATAACGATAAAACGATTGTTTCCCACCCTTGGGAGGCATTGCAGATAGATTCCGCTAGTGAGAACGACCCATTTAACTTTGCCATTCGCAATGGTGAGGTGGTGTTGATTAACGAGTTGTATAAGTACAACGGCTACGACTGTGACAGCATTTATCTAACTGAGCAGACGCTTGGATTAAAGAGCGAGAATTTACTGGCTTGGCCTTTGATTGATAGCGAAAGTAAGACCATTGGACTCTTGGTCTTGCTCGACTTAAGTGTTATCGACAACGAAGCCGCACTCACCGAGTTCTGTCGCATGGCCGCAAGCAATATTCGCCAAGCGGTTTGGTTAGAGCAATATGGGCAAGTGATCAAAAGCCTGAGTGCCGATAACCAAGCACTGCTTCGTGAGAACACTCAACTCAAAAAGCGTACCCAAAAAACCTATCAGGGTCCTATTGCAGAGAGCGAAGAAATGCTCAATGTCTTGAATCGACTTGATAAGGTGTTATCCCTTCCTGTCGATGTGTTATTGCGTGGTGAAACGGGCGCTGGTAAAGAAGTGATCGCGAAATACATTCACGAAAACTCTAACCGAGCAGAGCAACCTTTGATCGTTCAGAACTGTGCCGCAATCCCAGAGCAATTATTAGAATCGGAACTCTTCGGTCATAAGAAAGGCTCATTCACTGGTGCAGATAAAGACAAAGTCGGTCTGTTTGAAGCAGCCAATGGTGGTACGCTTTTCTTAGATGAGATCGGCGATATGCCAATGCTACTGCAAGCAAAGCTTTTGCGTGTGCTACAAGAGCGTAAGGTTCGCCCTATCGGTGCTAGCAAAGAGATTGAGGTAGACGTTCGCGTAATCGCGGCCACCCACTGTAATCTCATGCAGCAAATCAAAGATGGCCAATTCCGTGCCGATTTGTTCTACCGTTTGAATGTATTCCCGATTACCTTACCACCGCTGAGAGCACGTCAGTCGGACATTATTCCACTTGCGGAACATTTTGTTCAGCACACGACTAACACGTTAGGTTTACCACAGGCACCAGGCTTAAGTGCCAACGTACGAAAGCAGCTTCTTGCCTACCCATACCCGGGTAACGTGCGTGAGCTTAAAAACATCATCGAACGCTCAGTGCTACTGTCCGATTTTGAAACCATCACTCACATTGAGTTTGGTGAACAAATACTAGAAGATGTGCCAAGCTTCGAAGTTAATGCTGTCTCCCCTGCTACCGAGCAACCTGAACAGCCAGTTCAAGAACCAAGGCGTTCTGATTCTGACGATGGCTTGATGGGTCTTAAGGAAGTGGTCAGTCAGTACGAGCGCACAGTGATCATCGACTGCTTAAATGCCTGCAACTGGCACACCAAGAAAGCCGCCGAACAGTTAGCTCTACCAATGAGTACCCTCAACCATAAGATGAAGAAATACGATATTTCTGCAGCGGGTTGATTGGAGAAGCGAGAACTCCTACTTCAGTTTTCATTGATAAGAAAAGAAAAACCGCCCGAAGGCGGTTTTTTTATTTGTTGAGAATCGACGCTTCAATTATGGTTGCCAAGTATGGGTCTCTAATCCAAGTTACCAAACGTTCTGTACGCTCGTCTGGTTTCAGTTTTGCCCAGTTGATGTACATATCTTTATCAACTTTATAGCTTGGGTCTTCACAATCAGAAAAATAAGATAATTCATCTACATTTTTGTACTGCCTGCCTAACGACATCTCAAAGCTTCCAAGTTTGAACGGCGTCTTTTCCGCTGTATTGCGTTGTGTTAGAGAGGACACCTTTAGAACTGCTTCTTGGAATCTACCAGATGTCGAAACAACGGGGCCAAATGGTCGAAGTCCCTTGATTTCTTGCCCGTTCAGCGCTTTAAATGCGAACTCGAATCGAGACGCGTAGACGACCTTACCACCGAAATCTTCTTCCATGTCTATGTTGGATAGAGCCTCAGAGACAAAATCTGCGCTTATATTTTTGTTAATCACATCGCTGTCATCTAGCATCCATTTAGAACCGTCCTTCTTTAGTATCCCAATATAAGTAAGGTTACTTAGATGCTCAGGACCAGAGGTAGTTTCAGATCCAAATACGGCTTCATTATCAAAAGTGGTTGAGAGCTTTAGTGAAACTGGAACACTCTGCCATTCAAGATTTTGGCCCTGATACGACTCTTTTCTGTGCTTGCCACCAATGAGCATAACTTCCATAGCGAATGACTTCTTCGAAGTCCAATCAAAGCCTTTTAGCTCATCTGCCGTAGTGAACATACTGTCCTCGTTCATAAACTGTCGTTTATTCCCGTAGTTGACCGCAATCGCACTGTGCTTAATGTCATCGATAACAGGCTTTGTCGGGCCTTTATGAACTTTACTATGTAAGACAAAATCTAGCGTTAACAAATCTTTCTCTGACACACTATTTCCGTTCGCCAAAAAGCCCGATTTAGCAGAGAGTGTATAGTTATGGTTTGTATCAACCCCTACAGGAATCTGTCTAGGTGATGTAATAAATCGTCCGACTGTCTTGTCCACTCGTACTGGTAGCTTATAGTTGCTTCCAGAGAGAGTGAACTCATAGGTCATATTTTTGAAGCCACCGCTGTTTACATATTCTTTGAGTACATCTTGTTGAGAGTCAATTTTTATCACCTGCCCAAAAATCGGACCGAGAGCAACTTTAGATAAGTAGCCGCTATAATCGACTAAATCATGCTTGGCGATCAAAGGCTTCACTCCAGAGAAGACATCATCACCAAAGTAAAAATACGGCTCAAACTCACAACCAATAAGGACTTTGCTATCTGCTTTTTCCGCCTCAAAAAATTCGGCCAACTCACCTTTGGGGTCTACACTAAATTCCTCGTGTTTCATCGGTTTGAACATCAAATTAAACTTAGGCCCACTGGTATTAAGTAAACCGTCAGTGCGCTGATAAGACATCTCACACTGAAACACATTTGACGTCATCTGTTTTAGACTTTGTTTGCCTAACACCATTTGCCACTTCAAACGGTGGAAAGGCGATAATCGCACCTTTTTATTTGCTTTTAATCGTGCCTTCTCCCACTCATCAAAGGTGACCCATTTAGAGTTGTCATGAGGCTCAGAGACTAATAACCTAACGAACCCTAGGTCCTCTTCTGATAATTTTTTAGACTCAACATTAAACTGTGTCGCAAACTCCACTAAGCCTCGTTGTTGATCACGATTATAGAGCTTGTCTTGCACTGGAAACGCGACATTAAACGCCCCAGAAACGTCTTTCCTTTTTGGAGCAATATAGTTGGCTTTGTTACGAGTGATGATTTGTTCAGCGATTTCTTCACCGTAACTTTCAACTAACTGCTTGTGTCCCTCACGACGCATGAGTTCTTGGAGCCACAAGTTACACAAGTTTTCTTTTAACTCTGTGTTTAATATCCAGCCGTCGGTTTCGATATATCGCTGAATGTATTCATCGATGGCTAATACTTGCCACTGCTTTGTGAACTCTTGTTCGCCCTCAGCACAAGCTCTTTGAATCAAAAGTACCAAACCATTAATAGCAAGTGCACGGCGTTGATAGCGCTTAATCAACTCCTTTGCACCCGTTGCTTTTCCTAGGTGCTCGACTAACGCCTCTGAAGACGTAAAATACATCTCAGTCAATTGAGTATTAATTTCAGCCAATGAATCAATAATCTCTGTGGTTTCATGGCTAAGTTGTTCAATCGCAGATATGCTTTTTCTAACTTCGTTGTAGGAAGACAAGTAATAATCGAAGAGCGCAGAGTCTAGCAACTGGGCGCCACTCATCAGCATTTTCCCGCCTTCTTTGACAACGAAAAAGCCTCTTGCTGCCTGTCCTATTATCGGAACATAGCAAGCCATACCAACGATCATCTCGAAGATAGCTAGCTTGAGCTCTTTTGCAATTGCTTCTTCTCCCAAGTTCGCATTTAACTGAGCTAAACGCGCTTGCTCCATAGCCTTAAAGCCGAGTCGACTCGGTGGAATTCTCGCAGCAAACTCTTGTAGGTAGATTCGAACCTCAACACGTCGGTTAATATTAAGTTGAGCGTTTTCGCGTTTGATTTCGTTGTTTGGTACCTCGACTATCGGTCGACGTTCGCCAAAAAATCGAATGTCACTGACTGAAGAAAAGAACTCAGCAACATGCTGTGCTCGCTGTTGCGAAAGGTTTTGGTTATATTCTGAATCACCGTTTTGACAGGCATGCCCTTCGATTTCAACAACGGCATTTGGAATCTTGGATAATTCTTTATCAACAGCAGCCAAATATGACAAGTGAGGGGCTTGAACCTGATTGTTATCAAAAGGAAAAACCAAGCGTAAACCGGCACCTTTATGGTCTTTAACAAACATTGCACTGTCTTCAGCAACGTCATTCGGAATGCTGTCAGTAAACGTTACATTGTCGCCTAACTTATCTATGATTTGCTTAAGTAGTAATTCCCCGCTCTTCAGACTTTCTTTCCAGACTGGTACCCAGTTCAGATAATCACGTGATACCTGCTCAAAATAACTTTTCCTGAGTTTAGCTTTCTCTTCTGCTAAGCGAAATTGCTCGGTTTTGTCAGTGATCTCTTTTATCTCATAGAAGGTGTTAATTGCATTGAGCCCGGCACCAGCAAAGGGCGACAAAAAGCTTTTGACACTGCCGTTACCTGTCAACCACGTTCTAGCAGCACTCCCCGCCACAACGTGGGCATTACCATTTCTCGCAGGTTCAATAACCTTGGTAAAGAACTTACTTTTATCAAACCCTTTCTCTTTGAGAAGCGTTTTTAAGCCCACTTGAGCTGCACGCTCAGATTCCGATGCTGCTTGGCGTAAATCTTGAAGAGTTTGGTAAGCTGCTGCAGTCGCCGATACCCCAAATGAAAACTCCAATGCCGAAATCATGGCTGGGGGTAAAGCGCCCTTGTCTACTTGCCCCCAAAACGTATTTGCTAAACTTCCAATCACGTCGTGTTTATTTGAGGGATTTTGATGAATATTAATGCCAGCATTAACCAAACTTGGTGTAACTTTTGTTCCAATCTCCCACAGCGCTGCACTCATACTGGCAGTCGTTCCGCTATTCTCTAGGTTTTCAAGCTCCCCCATCCGGAAGGCTTGTAGAGCTTTAAAGTGAGTAGGAAATTGGTATATCAAAGACTCTTCAAGTGAGATCATGTCGCCCGCAACAACCGCGATCTTACCAAACGGTGTCGTTTGGCTAAGCGTGATGTATTCTCGTAGCTCGTAGCTGACTCTAGTAGCATCACCAAATTCATCATACTCTTTGGTTACATTAGTGGCATTCTGTGCAAACTCAGGTATCTCATCGATGAGGTCAACATCAAAAACCACTTCAATGGTGTACATGCCATCAGTAAAAACCTCCGACGCCAACGGAAACAAAGCTATTGGACGATGCGAATCACTGTTTCGGTCAAGTTGTGCTTGCGTTATGATTTCTTCGTCTTGCAGGTTGAGGTGCTGTCCGCTCTCCTCATCAAAACGAGTAACTTTAACAATTGCATCAGCATACTCTTGTGTTGAAAATGCTACGGTGAGAAATGAGAACGTGGGTACAATAAAGCCACGAATGGGCTTATCTTCAGGAACAGAGTCATACCATTTGTTATACGCAACTTGCTCATCAGTTAGTGCTTGAGTGCCCGCTTCATATTTAGGCGCAAGTTGTGAGCGCTTTACTTCTGTGACAGCGTATTCCACTTTTTTTTCTAGCGAGTTCAGTGTTTTCTTGCTCCCATTTCCCTTTAGATTTCCTAAGATAGAGGCAAGATCTGAGCACGCCTTTTTGATTGGGCGAGCATTACTCTGCGCACCAATCGCCAACTCTGTGAGCATTGACCATTCAGGAAAAGACAGCTTGTACGTCTTCTGTGCTAACTCATGTACTGGCGAACGCAGTACCAAAACCTGATTGATATTGGTTTTTTGGTTTTTCTGAGTAGAATCACCCAGTACATGTAAACGACCTAAATCGTCTGTCGCCCAAAGGGCTGCGCTTTCCTCACCTAAATTTATTGCAATGGGAAGCCGTGACATAGGGCGGATATTTTTCAACTCTTCCAATGAGGTCAGGTCTTTTTCGATATTGAGTGCTTTATATCGAGGGTTCTGTGCATCCCCAACATTAGGAAAATCGACACCAAACAAATAGACATCTGTTGGTAAATACTTAAGGTCATTACTCATCGTTTTCTACCTCCAGAAAACGCCCGCCGTCAGCATCGGCATTATAAAGCACCGGGGTTTTAGCAACTCTGCCAGAATGAATCACCTTCCATGACTGAGCGCCATTTCCATTCATTTCATAACGGTAATCTGCCCCATAACGTCTTATGGTTATTTTTGCTGCTCCTCTCTGTGTTTCATTACCGTTGTTACTGATATTTACAACTTTCGCATAAACGTTCTTTTCATCGCCTTCCTTAGAAAACGCAAGCCAAGTTTGATCCTCAACATTGATCAGCACCTTACGATACGAGTTTATGCCCCATACATATTTACCATTGGGGCTGATAGCAATTTGGCGATAGATGCGCTTCTCAATATCGATGGAGTCTTCAAACTCTTTTTCAGGTAAAATCGTGTATAAGCGTTTGAGTGTCTTGGCGTCATAAACTCCCACCCCCAAGCCCGCGGCATTGATTAACTTGCCATCTACAATGACCGTATCTTCAGACAACGGTACATCTACCTCTTCTTTGGTTCCCGTCGCGAGTGTGTATTTAAAGCGCTTAAAACCGTCTGAGAAATAGATGTAGCTAGAATCGTCCGCCCAGACCAAATATGGCTTAGTACTCGCGCTACCCAGCTGAATGGTCTGTTGCGTTTCTAAGTCAAAGATTGCCTTTATCAAAGGCCCTCCATAACTGTATGCATAAGCCACATAACGATTGTTAGGTGAACGACTCATCGTAAAATTCTGTGGTGACGCCGTACTTGGCATATCATCCGTAACTAAACGTAAATCTGTCCCATCAATTTTCACGCTCCAAATCTTGTAGCCATTTTCGTAATCATTTACGAGAGGGTCTCGAGAGCTGACATTATTCCACCAAAACTGAATTCGAGGTTTGTCATAAGAGCTCGCATCAGATAAATTTTCACGGGGCCACTCTTTTGCTCTGCGAACAGCATAGCCTGGTTTTACGGGAAGTGTACCTGGATATTCAGGCTTGGACAGATCTTCAGAGTAAACAATAAAGTTGTGCTCACTTTGCCATTGGCAGCGTGGTCCTGTTACATCTTTGCGTTCGAATGACGTTGTTTCACCAACATTGTAACAAGCCTTTTGAGTGGGTTCTTTTTCTACGGATTGTGTTATTGCAGTATTCGAAGTTTGGTTACTTTCGTCACCACAGCCTGTTAATAACATAGCTGTCGACAGAAGCATGATACTTAACGTTGTTCGTTTCATTTTATAATAGTTCCGTGAGTTCAATGTCTTGATAAATTACTGACATTAAGACCGTTTTATCTGAGTTATGAGATCGGCAATGACGGGTTAGATTGACCCTTTTAACTTCTGGTAACCAACCACTAAACACGACTTCTTTACAATACTGATCAACAAACTCAGCCTCGCGCAAAAAAATCTTTTGGCTCCATGTTTCATCAACACACGTCAGTTGGAAAAAATCATCCGGTTGATCGCACTGAGGGTTACTTTTATACGTGATTACAATGCCTTCACTTGGGGAGTTAACAACAGCAGCAGCAACACCCTGCTCTTTTTGACTGACGACATTGTAATCTGATTTGCTTAGCACTTGAGTATCTAGATTCGGCAGCGAAATCACAGGTTCGGAGCTCGCATCAAAGTTATGAGCAGAAGAATAATCACTGAGGTCTACTTTAATCGCTTTCTCGTTATTCCCGCTCTTTAATTCATTGAGTTGCTGAGTATTGAGTTGAGCCCGAGAATAATAAAGAGCAACATCACTTTGTACGCTGCCGTTTATTTTGTATGGAAGCCAAATATGAGGCAAAGGAACACCAAGCGGCTCTCTCTTAGTTTTACTTCCAGCCTTAAATGGACTCAACTCGGTTTGAAGTAATTCTGTGTATGTTTCGCCTTCGTTAGGCCAATCAGCGACCACTACCTCAACTTCTTCTGCAGTAAGACCAAAAACACGGGCGCAAGCATATTCGTCCAACACACCCTCATAGACTTTTTTACCGTCTTGGTACAACTGAAACGCTTCCCCTGACAGAAATGCTTCGGAGTCTTCGTCATATAAGCTAATATCGACTGATCTTTGAGGCGAGGGCTTAGTGCTTTGGTAGAGTGATAGATCGACATCAGAAAAGCGTCCGTCATTTTGAACTTGGATTTCTCGCCAAACTTCTGATTGCCAAACGACATAAATATAACCGTTTTCAATAGATACATACCCTGAATCACTTTTATGAACTGGAACCAAAGGCACCAACACGTTATCCCACTCGTCCATCTGAGTTTCTTGATCAACGGGCTGCAGGTCTTCGGCGAGTTTAAGCAAGATTGGCTGAGGCTGGTCGGAACAAGGGATTTTGATATAAAGCATTTTGCCTTCAGCATCGAGATCTTTAAACGTCGCGAGGCTGCGGTGTTTGCTCTCGGTATCGGCCTTGCCTATAGTCACTTTTTCTTTTTGAGCTTCGGTTTTACCCAACATCAAACATGCTGCATTGCTAGCCCACTGCCCTGCAAGTTCGACAACGATTTTTTGTTCTGGGCTTGGCTCAGAAGGTACATGCGTGTAACTGCGGACTAGAGCTACATCATCAGTAACCTGCTTATAACCCGCTTTGAAAACTTTTCTTTCATTCGAAGCAGAAACAGAGTCAACGAGTGTTTTAAGCCTAGGGAAACTTTGCAACTGAGAGTCCGTTAATGGCGACCTACGAGCGAAGGAAGATAATGGAACCCAGCTACCTTTGCCCAATTCGACTCTGATCGCAGCTAACAATCCGCTGGTCGTTTTCTTGGCAGAGAGAGAAATCTTTTGCGCAAACTCTTTAGGGAGGTTTCTAAGAATGTCATCTGAATTTCGCAAACGCGAAAGCTGCCCTATACACTCGTCTGGCGTAAGAACATAAGATAGCTCGTTGGAGGATAGCTTCGAGCTAGGTATAAATTTGCAAACTAAATGCATTTGGATTCTCCACAACCAACATCGTAAATATGGTTGCGGTGACGTTTAAGCTGATAAGGCTTACAAGTACGATTTGGTGGCTCAATGCTACTAATTAAATTTATAACATTCAATCAGATAGAGAAAACGACGAAAAGGTTAAAACCATTAAAAACAACAGAAAGACAGGCTTATTGGTAATTATCACTAGCAATAAAGACACAATAACCACCCAAACCTTTCAAAAGTTATATTTTCAGAAATCGGTTTTTTTTCGTTTTTGGGCAGAAGTTAACAATTTCAATAGACCAAAATATAGCGGCAAGCCAAGGCTCTAAAGGGAGCAGCTTCCCCAGTAACAATACGTTGGTTAATTACTACTGAGAAAGCGTGAATAAAAAGGTGAGTGCTTATCACACCCACAAAAACGCATAACCGTTTTGACGTGATGCTAGGTTGGTGTCACTTCAATACGATTACACAAGTGATAGGTTGTACCCTATCGTTTGCAGAACTCTATACTTGGGGTATAGCAATCAGCCGTAACTATATAATATTGCGACATATTCTCAACGTGGCATATTCACCATTACATATCTAAATTGACCACCACAATCACACCAACACCATCTAAAAACAAAATACTTATAGGTATTCTAGATAATTCACCTTGTAGAAAGACCATTGAATCATCCGGTTAAATTATTATAAAAAGCGAATCGTTTGATTTAGATCACTTAAATCTAGGTAAAAAAAGCGAGCTAAGAGCTCGCTTTCAATTAGGCTGCATTAAGCAAGGGGATATCACCATGATGTTTACCCCAAGACGTTGGAATAACAAGAGCCGTCGTACTGTCGTAATTGAATGTTGTGCTCTCCTCATCAGCTGTAGCAGATAACGCGTTAGTGCCTTTTGCGGAGACAGTAATGACACCATCTTTTAGGGTTGAAAGGTCTAAATCGATCGTCCATGCTCCGCCGACAAGCACAAGTGTATTCCCTGTTACTTCTACGCCAGCACTATCAACAGCTTTGATTTCGATTGTGTCATCTACCTCAAAACGAGTACTGGTACCATTGACGATTACCGTTGTCGCACCTGATACATCGTTGATAGTTTCGAGAGTAATTGTTGGTGTGATAGTTAACGCCTTACTCGATGTGAACGATTCACCAGCATTGCCAGTTGCATCCTCAAAGCCTTGCAGCGTTAACGACACGCTCTTCACTGAATCGGCTACCGCTGCCACTTGAACTAAACCTTCCCATTGGGTGTGAGTGCCAACCTGTGGCGTCCAGTTGATCGCCGCAGTACCTAAAGTTGAACCTGTTGGAGTCGTCACTTCTTTATCGAA